>JANODQ010000623.1:0-14011 GCA_031412775.1 Pirellulaceae bacterium
GCTTCTCGACGCGTGTGACGCAAAGCAACTTCAGTGGGTTTGCTTGGGACACTTGTCGGCGCAAAATAATTCACCCGAAGTCGCACTCGCCACTCACCGCGAGCGACACGGAAATCGCTTTCCCTTCTTCTGTGCCGATCGCGACGGTGCAATGCAACTACCAAGCATTAAGCAAATGGCATTTGCACTCCGGGCACATACTGCTCCTGCCCAACGCTAACAACACAGGGCAAGCTCGATCCGACGCTTCCGCGCGAGGGGCAAAAGTGATCCTCGTGCTGGAATGTAATTATATGGCCCATGCGTTCTGGAGGATCGTCAGCTCTTCGTTTATCACGCTAGCGAGGTGCTCGTGTGTTACGCGCTACTGTGCAATACCGACGCGGTAGACGGCTCCGACTTCGACGACTTGGTCTCCTGGGAGATCTGTCGTGACGAAGATCTTGCCCTTGACTTCGCCTTTTCCATTGCGAGGCGAGAGTGTCAAAGGGAGCGTGTGAAGCGGCTTGGCTTCCGAGCTTGGTTCGAACTTAATATCAAACTCTTCGCTATTGATTTTGACAATATTGAATGGTTGGAATCCTCGCACGACTACTACTTGGCGTACCGAGTCGCCCGGCTTGATCTCACCCAGGGCCATCATCTGCGGGCTGACGGCGACATCCGAATGGACATTTGCATTTACTTTGATTGGAACGCGAGTCAAATTGCGATCGTTAGATCGAAGCATGACTTCAGTTTGCAGCAGTCCGGACGGAGCAGAACTGTTTAGGTTGACGATCAGTTTATATTTTGCTCGACCATTGGATCGGCTTACCTCTTCCAATTTTGCGGAAACGAAGGAATCTTGCGACGTGACATCCAAAAGTTTCCAATCGGATCGACCTGCGTAGTCGATATCGATGGATGCGGTGCTGTCCTGTCCTTCGCGGACGTTCCCAAAGGAGACTTCGCCTGGGTTGGTGACCATATCGCTTCGGATATAGCCTTTTACGTGCAATTGAACTTCGGTGAACGATGGTCGATCAATGCTAACGGTCAGCGTGGCCGATCTTGCACCGGTAAATGTTCCTGTGTTAAATCTTGCCAAGATGCTTCCACGACCGCCTGGCGGGACTGTCTCGGTCTCGACAATCGGAGTCGTGCATCCGCAACTTGCACGCACCCCGCGAATGTGAAGCGGTTGTGAATATGGATTGTCGAATTCAAAGCGAACTTCGGTCTTCGCCGCACGCGCGACGGTACCAAAGTCATGGTTTGTCTTATGAAACATGCTGGATGCAGGTGCTGCTGACAACTGCCCTGCAACTGCACAAACGAGAGCCATCGAAAAAATCGATCGCATGGCGGTATATCCCCGGGAGGTTAATAGTATTGACGACGAACGCAATGACACATGCAATAACGAACGCAATAAGATGCAGGTATTCATACTATATGGTTTCTAATAAGTTCGCGAAAGCGATGCGACTTTAAAGCAAAATGATCAAAACACAAAAGCCTTTTCCGCAAAGCCCATACCATTAACGTAGGCGTCAGATCTTATCGGGCTTTTTATAAGACTCTTTATCAGGCAGCGAACTTTATGATTCAGGAAGTTTCTTGCCGCAAATCTTTCGCTATACTTCGGTTTCGAGCTTTGACGCGTCTCTCTACGGCCTAGTTGCGATTGGCAAATCATCCCCTTAACTTCCAATCTTCAGATCGCATTTAATGACGCAATCCGAACCCAACTCGATTGAATCAAGCATTTCCAGCTTAGTCATTACTGGTTCGCACGAACCACAATCCGGACCCGGCACGCCAACGATGGTTCGAGCCGCGCTACTTGGAGCGGTTGTTTTACTGACGATCACTGCTTATCTGACTCACGAAACCATCGGGCAGCACGGGCGAGCGATGATTGGAATCGTCGTTTTTTTGCTGCTCGCCGCCGCAGTGTTCTCGAATCTACGAGCTGTTAACTGGAAGACCATTGGCTGGGGAATCGCCCTCCAAGTCGTATTGGCGTTAGCCGTTACTAAGCTTTCGATTGTTCAAGATATACTAAAAGGCGTTGGGGTCGGGATCAAAGTTCTGATCGATTGCTAGGACAAAGGTGGCGAGTTTGTGTTTGGGTCGCTTTCGAAAGTCGATGGTCCGGCGGGTTTCGTTTTCGCTTTCAAAGCCCTTCCCCCGATCATTTTCGTTTCGGCGTTCTTCAGCGTATGCATGAGAATGCGATCGATGCCGCAGCCTCGGGAGTCAAAGACGGGCTGCTGCTGGCACTGAACGTCGCAGCCATGCTTATTTGCTTCCTCGCATTCATTGCTCTTTTTGATTCCTTGATCTCGGGAATCAAGCCGGGGTTGGTTTGGTTAGGATTTGCGGAAACCACACGCGCTTGGATCCCTAGCAACATGACTCTGTCGCAAATACTCGGTTGGATTTTCCAGCCAGTCGCGATGCTTTTAGGAGTTCCTTTAGAAGAGACGGCCAAGGTGGGAAGCCTGCTCGGGATCAAGCTGGCAGCCAACGAACATGTTGCTTATGTCGCACTTACCAAAGGGGAAGAATTCAAGATGCTTTCGGAGCGGGCGAAACTCCTTTCTGTCTATGCAATAACTGGTTTCGCGAATTTTTCGTCCATCGGAATTCAACTCGGTGGCATCGGAGCGCGCGCCCCGGACCGTCGACAGGACTTAGCGAAACTTGGACTCACCGCTTTGTTTGTCGGCTTCTTGGCCACGCTACTGAATGCGGCGGTTGCTGGTATCCTGCTTCCAGCAATGGCTGCGGGTTAACTCAAGCATCACTGAGAATACATCAGTGAGAGGACATCAGTGAGTCCCACACTATCGATTGCAATAAAAATTTCGATCGTAGGCCAAGTAGCGGGGAGTACAACCCGCTAAAGGTTTCTTTCGAAATACACTAAATGCTGAATGCTAAATGACAATCCGATCCCATGGCAACGGTTCCCATAGCAACGGTTCTCAGGGCAACGGTTCAGGGGGGCAAGCTGGATCGCGTCCAAGCATTCTTCTTGCTCGCGTGGGGCTCGCTAAGGAAACTGATAATCTTTGTTCTTGGGGTCAAAGTCGGAGTCGCTTAAGCCGACATTCAACTGCAAATCACTGTAGCCGTATTCTTCCAGCAGTTCTGGGGATTCGCCTGGATTCTTGGGCCAATCGTACGACGCGTAATAAAGCGGAATCTCATTACGCGGATCAATCCACACTTCCGCAATATGAAAATCAAAACCGTCTTGCTTTTTAGGATGGACAATTCGAATGCGATCGCAAGGGAGATCACCGAACAGCGAACCGGGCGTCACGGTCACTTCGGATGGCTCTGATCGCTTGTCTTTCGTACCACGTTCGATCAATTTCTCAAGCAATTTTTCGATACCGATTTCGGTGATGGGATATTTGCTTCCAACCATCGCAAGCGTTCCGTTCGGATCGAGATTCATGCTCATGAGGTTCAACATGCCTGCTTCGTGTACTGTTATTTGATTATCGTTTTTGCCTTCGATCCATATGACTTCACGTCCCGCAACACTCAAAGGTTTTGTAAATCGCAAATAGGCATGAAGGCCTTCGACGACTTTTGGAGTGGTAGGTGAATCAGAGCTTTCAACAATCGACGGCGCGTACTTTCGCGATTGAATCTTGATCGACATCGACTGCGGTTCACCAATGGAATCGCCGAGTGAATTGCTGATTCTTTCGCGTTTGGTAAGCGTACCCGTGTAATCACGAATCTCGGAGCGGAAACGTGTGAGCGATGCTTCAGCTCGCGCGATCACCGCTTCAAGGCTTGATGTCTGTGCGACTAGTTCCTGAGCATTCGTGTTCGATTGGGTAGCGGTGCTTGGTTTGCTAGGAGCGGCCTGATTACATCCGGCAACGCATAACATCACAAACGATGTTGTAATGAACACTGCAAGCAACTTCACAGGCAACTTCGCAGGCAACTTCACTGAGAAGACTTTAAATGAGATTAGTCGTGTAAGCCGAACTCGCGGCCTTGATCGAGCCATGGCTTTAATTCTTTCGTAGAGAGGGATTTGGCGAGATCGAATCCCCGTTGGGTTAGCGAGAAGTCTCGGTGCGTGTGATGCACGACGAGACCGTAGGCGCAAAGTTGACGAAAACCTTCCAAAAAGCGAACCGTCACTTCAGGTCTCTCAGGATCCCGAAAGGCAATCGTACGCGCGTCGTCAACTTCGATATAAACCGCTAGCATCCGCGAAGGAGCTTCAAACGCAGTATGCGAACCCTTGATTTCAATTACCCCGCGAGCTCGAGCGGCTACGAGAATCGCCTTTGCTTCTCCTGAAAGCTGCTCAGGATCGCAAGCAGGTTGATCGATGATCGCTTGGCTGGTCAGTTGAGCCAGTGCCACCAAAACCGGTGCTCCAGCGCCAAGCGCCTCCCAGCTCCCGTGCAGATAATGATCAACGGGCATTAGTTTGGTGACTTTGCGGATCGGCAAAGCGAAGTCAGCGATCTCATCCGCCGCAGCCGACTTTGCGATGGCACTGAGTATCGGTGCCGAAGCCTTAGCGCCAACATCGTTTGCTTCAGAAGCTTTGGGAGTCATGATTTCGATGAACCACCCTCTTTTCGGATGGCTTCTTTACGAGTGGCTTCTTTACGAGTGGTTTCTAGATGGGCAAGTGGTTGCACCGAAGCGCTCGAGTGTGTCTTCGAAGCGTTGCTCGATGGTGTCTTTCGCTCGTCGTATGAAGTTTCCGCAGAAATGCTTCCCGAACCTGCGTTTCCTAAAGCACTATTCGGAGCGATTGTTGCTGGCGAGGCGATGGCATTCAGTGGCTTGCTTCGACCGTCGATCGAACGCGGAACAAGCTCGCTGCCGATCGCATCGAAGCGGACTCGGCCTTCGTAGCGTTCAAACTTAGGAATCAATGCAAAAAGGATTTCCTCAATCTCGCCGAAAATTTTCGTGATACGGCCTTCGAAGTAGTGTGCGAACAGGGCGGCTGGGATCGCGACAATCAATCCTGCGAGCGTCGTAACTAACGCTTCGTAAATGCCTCGTCCAAGGTACTCCGCGCGGTTCTGCGTAGGTGACAATTGCGTCATATCATGGAACGCTTGGATAAGCCCCCAAACGGTTCCGAGAAGCCCCAGTAGCGGTGCCACCGCCGCGGCGAAGTTCAGCCAGCGAACGCTCGCGTGGGCCTTTTCCGCTTCACGCTGCAAGACCTCAGTCGCTGATGCCTGCAACTCCGGTGTGGGGCGTCCGACTTTTTGTAACATGGATCGGATGACTTTCGCCGCCGCCGACGGGTGCTCGACACAAACCGTGTTCATGGTGCGTGGATCGACTGATTCAGAATCGCGTGCGAGGCGACCAAGGCTCTTGACCAATCGACGAGGCAGCAACTGGCCACGACGAAGTCCAAACGAGCGTTCGATAATCAATGTGAATGCCAAGACCGATACCATCGCGATGGGTACCATGAACCAACCGCCCTTGAGGAGCAGACTCAGAAAATCAAGTCCCGCCGCTGGAGCAAGTTCCACAACGGAGGGCTTGTCTTTCGCTGCCTGCGCGAGCTCTGCGAGGACTTTCGGATCGACCGTTGATGCGCTGGCTTCTTGCCCCGGCCTGGACTGAAAGTCGCTTTGTGCGATTGCCCGCGAGTCCATTGCGACGATCAAAGCCGCAACTAAAAACACGACAGGAACAAGATGGGATAGCCGCCAAAGAAAGCTGCTCGGCATGAGATAACTACCATTGGAATTGAATTGGAATTGCGACATTTTCTGGTCAACCGTTGCAAGCATTTCAAGCTAGTAGTGGCAACACTGGGCTGTCACCCCTCTTCGTAATTAGCAGTGTGATTAGCAGTCTGATTGTGAGTGCGCTGCCGCCCACGCGTCCAGCAGTAAATAACCTCCGGTGCGCATCAAGTATAGCTGAGATCGCAACAAACCGCTCTAGCTGAGTTGAATTCGATTCCCGGTTGTTGGATCGAAGCAATGAAGGTGTCGTGGATCTAATTGAAGTACAACCGAATCTCCAATGGATAGCTGTATGACATCCTCGGAAGCACTCATCAAAACCGAGATGACTTTTTCCTTGAAGACAACTCGGCCCAACCACATTCCATCCACGAACGTTCGACCCGCCCATGTACCTTTGAAAACCGTTCCGGGTGATAACTCAGTAGGATTCAATTTCCAGTCTCTTGGACGTACTCCAACGATGACTTTCGGCGAAAGCTGTTCCCAATTCGTGCTCGCTTTCTGATGAACAACAATATCGTCAAAAAAATGCTTTCCAGCATGAAAATCCATTGAGGGAAAGCCCAAGGATTTTGCCACCGAAATGTGTTGCGGTTGATCATAGAGCTCTTGAGGCGACGCCATTTGGCGAAGGACGCCTTCATGCAAAACGGCAACTTTTGTAGCAAGCATGAATGCGTCTCGTTGGTTATGAGTGACATACACTATCGTGCTGCCGTCGGAATGGATCTTTTGCAGCAACCGCCGCAGCTCGTCACAGGACGGCTCGTCCAATTGGCTGAGCGGCTCATCCAGGAGCAACAACGACTTTTGTCGTGCAAGTGCCCGTCCAATTGCCAACCGCTGAAGCTGGCCTCCCGAAAGATGCCCAGGAGTTTGATCCGCTACATCAGTGAGCCCAACACGATCTAGCCAATCTTCGGTGTCCAGCGAGGAAGCCTGGCTGGTGCTCGGAGGGCCCGATTTCCCAAGTTGAAAATGCTGGCGGACGGTCAAATGGTCATACCATCCACCGCTTTGAAAGATGTAGGCCACGTCACGTAGGTGGGGTGGCTTGTAGGTTTGTGGCTGGCCATCAATCAGGATTTCTCCGCCACTGGGACGTAGCAAGCCCGCGATAGCTCGAAGAAGCGTCGTTTTCCCGGCTCCGCTGACACCCAAAATTGCCAAAAACTCGCCCCGAGCCAAATCTAGGTTTAAATGGTCCAGAACAACTCGATGAGGCCGTAAAACGGCCTTTTCTACCTCGCGATCCGTCGCCCAAGGCCGCAACGAACCGAGTCGATGAAGCCATTTGGGTGTGGATGCGGAAGAATATTGGACAGTAAGCTCATGAATTCGTAACATAGATGTGCCGGATTATAGCGAACGCGGCGTCGGATACGCTCCCGTGCCTTCCTTAGCTGGCCGACGCAATAATGCTTAATTCACCTTGATAACGAGGCATATCGCTTGGCTACCAGCTACATTAAACATACCGATCTTGTGGACTATTAGTTTATTTAGCTGCCATCTCGTTGCATTGTCACTCCAGCGAATTGGCCGATTCCTTTCATTGAGGAGAATGCCAACATGCAATTGTCATCCAATGACAGTAAGTCGCGAAGAAGTTGTCTAAGTTGTTTGGCGTCGCTGGGACTGGCCAGCGTTTTTTCATCCGCCCTGGGATTTGGAAAGTCCAACGCCGGAGATCGCGATTCAGGAACGCTCAGCGATTCCGATTCGGCATCTGCAAAAGAGACAGACGACATTGCCAAAGTAGCCAAGATAAAAAGCAAATCCAAAAGTAACGGCGAGATCGATTACAAGATAATCACGAACGCCGAGTGGAAGAAAAAACTGACGCCTCAGCAATACAAAGTTTGCCGCGAACAGGGAACTGAGCGAGCCTACAGCGGCAAGTACTTCGACACGAAAGCCGATGGCGCATATCGCTGCGTTTGCTGTGATACTGTTTTGTTTGACTCCAAAGAGAAATTTGATAGCAAGACTGGCTGGCCTAGCTTCTGGCAACCGAGCGACAAAAAAATGGTAGGCGAATCCGTTGACCACCTCCTTGGTTATCCTCGCACCGAAGTCCATTGCAATAAATGCGACGCGCACTTAGGACACGTTTTCAACGATGCCCCACAAACTCCAAGCGGTCTTCGATACTGCATAAACTCTGTTTGCTTAGAATTTATCCCACGAGCCAAACTAGAAAAAGCAAAACGCGAGTAGACTGACACGAGTGGCATTGGCTCATTTGAATTTACCACTAAATCTTTCCGTAGCCAAACGCACCAGAATTTGGACAACCGCTCGCCGTAAGTAAAAACCGACGCGGCTCTCTTGAGATGCCTCACAACATCTGCTTCGAAATACTCACTTGATTCTCAATACAACCAAACAATTATAATTATTTGATTGGCGAGAAGTCCAGCGGCTTTAAGAAGAGGCTCTTAACCCCATCTTTGACAGTCAGCGAACCACCAGCGGCAGCTTCAGAAGCCTTTCTTGCTGCGACCCAATTTGGATCGAGCCGGAAGGCATCGAACGAGGCTTTTGCAGCATCCGTGGATGCATGCGCAAGAATGTAGACAAGTGTCGAATCTGCTGCAGTCGACTTGGGATCGATCGCCGCCAAAGGAGAAGCTGGTGGAGCGAGCGTTGCAACAACCTTAGCAAAATCAGCCGGGACTTCCGTTGAGACAGACCAATAAACAAGGTTCGTCATACCGTGTTTGGCAAACAACTCAATTGTATGATTTCGAAATCGATTGTTCAGTGCCGCCAAGTTACCGAGCGTTGCCGCATAGGTGCGAAGCTCAAACACTCGATTGGCGACTTGCGACGCCTTCAACAGAGGGCTGTAGTCATTCGCCGCCAAGAAGACACGTTCGAACGACTTTACCGCCTTACCATTCTTCGAGGCTTGCTCGAGTGCCGATTGCCACTCGCTATCCTTTTGAAAAGCAGCCCATGCTGCATCGCTACTCGCTTTGTCCGCGTGGCTAACGAGTGTAATCACCCGGTCATCTGTTGAATCCAATGGTACCCAAGCGGCTTCCAAGCGTATCTCATGCTTAGCCATAAACTTGACGCCTGCGTTCGAAATCAAATCGATAACTTCGGATTGTTTCCCCTCGGCGCTGCTGTAAACACGTAACTCATAAAGTCGGGAATCCGCGCTGCGAGCGACACCCACGGCTTGAATGAAAACAGTAGACATGACGGCGAGTGTCAACAACATTTGATGGATAGATGATCGCATAGCGAGGTGCTTTCTTGGGAGGATGAACAATGGCGAGGTGAATAACTGCAAAACAGTGGAGACCCAAGTATATCGAGAACTCGGTCGCTTCGCATTGCCCGCCAAAAATTCGCTATGCCTTGGCTTTAAAAAAACAGGAGGGCCGATGTTTCCATCGACTCTCCTTGTTCATAAAGCACAAATACGGATCTTAACTCGGAGATCGACCGATTAAACGCTTAACTGCTGATCGCGACAAGTTGCTTCGCCTTGGCCATCTTCCGGATGTCTTCCGTGATTCGCATCGAGCAATACTTCGGCCCACACATGCTGCAGAAGTGGGCGCTCTTGAAGGTGTCCTGCGGTAGCGTTTCGTCGTGATAAGCCTTGGCCGTTTCTGGGTCAAGCGACAATCGGAATTGCTCATTCCAATCAAAGCTGAATCTTGCACGCGAGAGTGCATCATCGCGATCTTGAGCACCAGGTCGCTTGCGAGCCACATCGGCAGCGTGTGCAGCGATCTTGTAAGCGATCACACCTTGCTTAACGTCTTCCTTGTTCGGCAAGCCCAAGTGCTCTTTGGGTGTCACATAGCAAAGCATGGCAGCACCGCTCCAACCGGCAAGCGCCGCACCAATCGCGCTGGTGATGTGGTCATAACCAGGAGCGATATCGGTCACCAATGGGCCTAGAACGTAAAACGGAGCACCGTGGCAAACTTCGATTTGCTTCTTGATGTTCATCTCAATCTGATCCATTGGCACGTGCCCTGGACCTTCGACCATAACTTGCGTGCCACGCTCCCAGCCACGTGTACACAATTCACCAAGCGTATCAAGCTCGGCAAACTGAGCCTTATCACTGGCATCGGCAATACAGCCTGGTCGCAATCCGTCTCCAAGGCTCCAGGTCACATCGTACTGCCGCATGATGTCGCACAGATCGTCAAACGACTCGTACAAGGGGTTTTGCTTCTGGTGAGTCATCATCCACTTGGCAATCAGCGAACCGCCTCGGCTAACGATTCCCGTAACGCGATTGACTGTTAGGTGAAGATGCTCCAACAAGACACCACAGTGGATCGTCATGTAGTCGACCCCTTGCTTCGCTTGATGCTCAACCATGTCCAAGAAATGCTGAGGTCGCATGTCTTCGATATTTCCACCCAGCTCTTCCAACATCTGATAAATCGGCACCGTTCCAATCGGAACCGGCGAGTGATTGATGATCTCTTGGCGGATGTTATCGATGTCTTTTCCAGTCGACAAATCCATCACGGTATCAGCACCAAACTTCACTGAGGTCTCAAGCTTCTCAAGCTCTTCATCGACGTTGCTTGTCACAGCCGAGTTGCCGATGTTCGCGTTGATTTTGCACCTGGCAGCGATCCCGATTGCCATCGGCTCCAAGGCACCCTGCAAGTGTACCTTGTTGGCTGGAATCACCATTCGGCCCGATGCGACTTCCGCGCGAATCGTTTCGACCGGCAGCTTTTCTCGGTCCGCAACGAACGACATCTCGGGGGTAATCTCTCCAGCTCGGGCCGCCAATATTTGAGTGGTCACTTCGGAATAACTCCTGGTTCCATTAAAAAGATCAAAACTGGGTTGCCTAATGAAATGGACGCAACCCACTTATATACCGAATTGCAGTGGACAAATACCACCAACAAATTCAAGTGTATCCGTCTACGAGTAAGTGAGTAGACCAGATTAGAGAGAATAACAGCTTGGCAAGCGGCTAATCAAGGCGTCCCAAGGATGGAACTACCGTCCAGTCGACATATTCGATCAAGGCAATGGTCCCGGACTGCGACCAATATCGTTCATCGTGCCGCTCCCTTGGTATAATTCGCCTGTGTGTCGATCTGGAGGGAGTCCGATCGTTGCCGGTGATCGATCATTACCAAGATTCGATTGCTTTATTCGGCTAACCGCGCCGGTGGACATTGCAGCGGAAGCGGTTGGTTAGTTGCTCGAACACGGCTGGCGCAAAAACCGAGCGAAGCTAAGCCCGTTGCTTACACTTCGCTCGCTTTGGCAATTCATTTTGGAAATCTAGAAACCAAGAACTACGGAGCAGTCTTCACTTCCGGCGGCATCGCGGCCTTGGCTGCTTTCTTTTGTGGGAAAGTACCAGGTGCTGCAACAGCACTCTTCATAAATTGTGCTGACTCATCCGCGCGTCCAAGGCTCTTCAAGATCATCGCTGCATAGTACGCAGTTTGCGGGCTGATTCGTCCACCGCTAACGACCTGTCCCAGGATCTTGTCAGCAACATCAGCCGAACCGGTTTTGTACTTCACCCAGGCAGCCGTGGCAGCAAGTCGTTCTTGATTCGGAGCTTGTCGAAGATTGGATTCGCTGATCTGCTGCGCTCGAGCACGTTTTCCCTCATCATTCGATTCGACCAAAACAAGCGCCAAGTTATCAGCCGCATCGAAGTCGTTTGGATTCGCTCGGTGAAGCTCCGAAAGAATCTGCTCAGCAGTTTCTTGATCAGCCATGTATCGCGCGACGATCGCTTTTAGAAGTTTAAACTCCCGAAGACCTTGGTACTCAGCAGGAGCTTTTTCTAAAAACACCTTCGCATCGGCTTCGCGTCCTTCGTCGATAAGAAACTGAGTATATTCGATCCAGTTAGCGGAAGTCGAGGTTGCCTTATCTGCTAGACCACTCTTATACCAAACCTCTGCCTTGTCTCGACTGCCGCTGCTAACGAGAGCAGACGCGATTGCGAGATCCGGTTGAGGAAGCGATTTATCAAGCAATTTAGCTTTCTTGAGCAACGCAGCCCCTGCGTCGACCTCCCCTGCGGATACCTTCATTCGACCCAACGCCCAAAAAGCGTCTCCCTTTTCCGGTTGCAGTTTGCTAAGAGTATCAAACAGCTTTGTAGCCATCGGAATATCGCGACGTCGCTCGGCCACTTCACCGCGAAGCTTCACTAGCTCGGTAAGGAAATTATTTTTTCTGGCATCTGGAAATTTCATTCCATCTACCAGCGAGTAAGACTTCTCAAGATGCAACCAAGCATCTGACCATCGCCCGCCGACCATCGCAATCTCTGCAAAGTTTTTATAACACTCCGCATCGCCAGGATTCGCGGAAACGTAGTTTTCCAACGCAGCCAACGCATCAGGCCACTGACCATTAGCCATTAACATCCGAGCAACCATCAAGTCAGGCTTAGGAAGATTAGGATTGGCCTTCTTGGCGTCGTCGAGATCCTTCTTCAATTTCTCGACATTCCCGGCCTTGAAGCTTTCAATCGCTGCCGCAATCGCCGGTTCCTTTTTACCCAATTCGCTAAGAACTGTCACGTTGGAAGGAAACGGATCCAATGGATTTGCATTGAGACCTACTTGACAGTAGCCCGTAGATGAAACCCCAAAGCCAACTGCCAACGCAACGATTAAAGAGTGGTAAACCGTCCGAGAAACAAGCCGACGAAACGTTAATTGCATAGTTTTAAAATCAATCAAAATGAGTTTAGAGAGGAACTGATAGGGGGGGAATCAAGCTGGCGGCATAAGTTACCCAAGACCGCCAATGTCCTGATCGCAGGCAACAATTAATCAAAAATTGCACAGCCAACAACAACGGAACTCAATCTTAAATTAATCGCCCATGAATTTACAACCCGTCGTGTGCAATCTCTTCGACTGAATTTAAACAACTTTCCAACTTTGGGGATGGATTGTATCAATTAATCAGAATGTAGGTTGTGGCAAGTCGCATTAGAGAAGGTTTTTTAGACTTGCGTGACTCGTTTTTGAATCTGACAGAAAACATTCTCGGTGTCTTGCATTCCGTCTATCACCGCCAACTTGCCCTGCTTTGCGTAGTATTCTACCAGAGGTGCCGTTTGGGTGCGGTACACACGCATCCGCTCGTGAATCGTCTCTCGGTTGTCGTCCAAACGCCCCTCGCTGACAGCTCGCTTTAACAAACGATCGATCAACGCATCTTCGACAACTGCCAGTTCGAGCACCATGTCCAACTTGAGCCCGTTCTCCGCCAAATGATCGTCTAGTAGTTGAGCCTGAATCATTGTCCTCGGGAAGCCATCAAAGAGAGCCCCCGCAACGCAATCGGGCTGCTTGAGTCTCTGCTCAACGATTCTCATGACCAAGTGATCTGGAGCAAGTCGCCCTGCGTCAATATACGAAGCTACCCAACGCGATAACGCAGTGTCGTCGTTTTTGACAGCTCGCAACATTTCACCGGTTGAGAGGTGGGGTATCTTCAAGAACTCAACCAATCGCTTGCATTGAGTCCCCTTGCCCGCACCTGGCGGTCCGATAAAGACTATCCTCATCAGAAAAACGCCTTCTTAGGACTCGAGAAGTCCGCGATAGTTTCTCATCAGTAAATGTGAATCGATCTTCTGAATCAAGTCAAAAGCAACACTCACCGCGATTAGCAACCCGGTCCCACCGTAAAACGCCGCCACGCTAAACGATACTCCAAATTGACTAGTCACAAGCGTCGGTACGATCGCAACGATTGCCAAGAACGCAGCTCCCACATATGTAATTCGAACCATAACGCGTTCCAAGTAGTCGGCTGTTCGCTTACCCGGTCGATAACCAGGAATAAACGTTCCGTGATCCTTCAGATTCTCAGACATTTCCTTTGGATTGAACGTGATTGACGTCCAAAAGAAACAGAAGAAGAAGATCAGCAAAATGTATAAGATATTGTAAATGAACGACGACGGGTTTTGAAATACAATCGCGCCGTTGGTTAAGTATCGAGCGACCGTGTTGGAAAAACTATTTTCGTTGCCCGACCCGTCAATAAATGCTGGAGCTAACAACTGCAAAACCACCCCAGGAATCATTAACAAGCTACTGGCGAAAATAATCGGCATCACACCAGCCTGATTGATCTTCAATGGAAGATACTGCTTCGTCCCGCCATAAACTTTTCGTCCTCGCACGTGCTTGGCACTTTGGGTTGGGATGCGACGCTGTGCCAAGGTGATGAACACCACAGCAAAAACTACCGCCACGAAA
>JANODQ010000624.1:0-3394 GCA_031412775.1 Pirellulaceae bacterium
GATAGGCGGACCAGCTTGTGCCGCGACGTGCTGCCTCCCATTCAAGAATCGATGCGATAACAAGCCAAACCAGAAGCCCGGCGCAGAAAACGATGCCGCTTTCCAACCAATTAACAGTGCCGTGGCGTTGAATGTTGAGAACCACTCCAGAAACTAAACCCATTGCGATCGAGACGGTCGACACCACGAGACAACTTCTACCCATCGCATGGAGATACTCAAGCGAAGGTAACCGCCAGTCTTTCGCGACAAGTCGCTTCGTCTTTAACCGACGTTCCTGTGCGATGTTCATCATGGCGGCGGCGAAACCCAGAAAGACGGCGACCGTTCCGACGATGAGCGCGCCGGCGTGAACTGGTCTCCAGAGCGAACCGGTGACTTCCGATCGATCAAACGGCTGCCCCGAACCTACGGCTGCGGCCCCGAGAATCATGGCAATCACCAGCGGTAGCAAGAACGTGCCAACAGCGTTAGTCGATCGCTTTATCGATAGCACGATATACACCAAGCCGAAAATCAATGCCGCAAGATGGCTCCAACTGTACATCGTCGACGGGACTAGCTTTGCAGGGGACTGCGCATCTCCAAGGAGGTTCCAAAGATAGACTGCGTGCAAAAACCAGCAGATGCTTGCCAGAGTCACCACAATCGGCATCCGCCACGGCAGCCGCATGTATAGACGTGACAACTCTACGGCCAGTACGATCACGTAACCTAAAAGAATGAGACTGACAGTAACGCCGGATAACACGAATGCAGAGAGGCTTTGTGGGTAGGGGATAAGTCGTTAAAGCAAGAAAACGAACGAACAAAACAATGATAATTTACAGCAATACGAGGCGATTCTTAGTCGCAGTCTTACGGTCGGAAGCCGCCAGGGATGGATGAATTGTTGTTAGGTATTCTTACCAGATTGCCGCAGCGACATTTGACTGCGTTGAAAGCGGCCCAGTACCTATATCATAGCCTGCCGCTAGGGTTTCGTTGAGGTGAAGCTTTCCGGATTCGTACCGCTTTCAATGGAAAAAGCTTTCGAGCACCCGGCGAACGGTCTTTCCATCGCCAAGCGTATCCCGAGGGTGATGCGACTTAATGTCGCTACGTGCAAGAGCGACTTGATTATTCATTGCAAAAAGGGCGATAATCCTTTCCCGACCACGTCGTACGGAAGTTGTCGTGGAAACCAGATTACAGTTATCCCAGCGGATTGCAGTCAGAGTGTTCTATCCGCCGCGGAAAAACTGCGATAAGCTACTCGCGGGTCTGGCACGGTTTAGTGACGGTAGCGACTTGCAATCAGAATTGGTTGTCGGTTTGATGTTTTCTCGTCATTGCATTTTGTAGCGATACAAGGTGCTAGTTTAAATTGGTAACGGTAGAAATATGCAACGCTTTGTATTCCCGCGATGGACAAACAAGTTCTTGGCATTGCTGGGCGTTTTGATTGTTGGTGGAGGTGCTCTTTATGGCGGCCCGATGTTTTTGGCAGTAACGAGCCCTGTGACTTTAAATATCGGTTACGAGCCTACGCAACCAGTCCCGTTTAGTCACGCTATCCACGCCGGAACGCTGAAGATGGATTGCAAGTACTGCCACAATTCGGTTGATAAGTCAGCCCACTCGTCGGTTCCCGCCACGCAAACGTGTATCAATTGCCACAGCCCGATGACGCCGGCTGGAGCACCGACTTACTCAGCAGTTCACTCGGCGAGTCCCAAACTGACTGCCGTTCGCGACAGCTGGAGAACAGGCGAGTCGATCGACTGGGTCCGTATTCACCGGCTTCCCGACTACGTCTATTTCAATCACGCAGCCCACGTAAATCGTGGCGTTTCTTGCGTAACGTGCCACGGACGCGTTGACAAGATGGATGTCGTTTATCAAGCAAAAGATCAATCGATGGCGTGGTGTATTGATTGCCATCGCCACCCCGAGCCTCACCTACGTCCCGTTGAGTTTGTAACCAAATTGGACTGGGATTCCGAGAAAGACATGGGCGTCAGCCAGCTTGAACTGGGAACGCGTCTCAAAGAAGAAAACAATATCCAGCCTCAAGTAAGTTGTGCGGTCTGCCACCGATGAATTATCCCCTACCGAACCAATCGAAAAAGTATTTCCGAAGCATAGCTCAACTCGAAGGTACGCCTGAGTTCGAGCAGTTCTTGCATCGTGAATTTCCTCAAGCAGCATCCGAATTTCCAGAAGGCGTTTCGCGACGTCGCTGGATCCAGATGATGGGCGCTTCGTTGGCACTCGGCGGTGCCGCTGGTTGTCGCTATAATCGAGAAGAATTTGCTGAATTCGTAGTTCGCCCGGAAGGTCGTGTTCCGGGCGTTCCGCAGTTTTTTACTTCTAATATTGAGTGGGCAGGTAGAGTTGCTCACGTGTTGGTAACGACACTTGAAGGTCGCCCTACCAAGCTGGACGCCAATGCAGAACACCCGATGTACATGTCGAGTGCGAGCATGGAGTTTAACGATGGTAAGGACGCGAAGTTCAACACGGGTGGTACCGATCCGTTTGTTCAGGCGGCTGTGTTATCGCTTTATGATCCAGATCGGCTCGGAGCGATTATTCACCGAGTCGACGGCACGACTACTTTCTATGAAGAGAACGAACTGACTTCGTGGAGCGAGTTCGACACGTTTGCCTCTTCGCAAGCCAAGGAATTAGAAGGCTTGAAGGGAGAAGGCCTCGCGGTTTTGTTCGAACCGACCAAGAGCCCGACGCTTCAGCGAACCCTCGCTGCTGTCAAAGACAAGTTTCCTGAAGCAGTCTTTGTCGAATACGAGTCGGTTTACCGACGCGATCAAGCCAAGGCGATTGCTGCTGCCGGCGGTGGTAAGGCTTCGCTTCTGTATGACCTCAGCAAAGCTAAGGTGATCGTTTCGTTCGACGATGATCTGCTCGGTGCAAACCCGAACGCGACCAGATACTTCCGCCAGTTTGCGATGGGCCGCGCTCCGATCGATGGCAAGATGAACCGGCTTTATGCAATCGAGTCGCAGTACTCGGTGACCGGTGCTGCAGCAGATTTCCGCTTCGCGATGAAGTCGTCCCAAATGGAAGCTGTTCTCGATGCGATTGAGGCTGCTATCGATGCTGGTAAGGAATTCCCAGCCGCTGCCGACGAGAAGGTCTACAACAATCTTTCGGCTCAAGAGAAGCTTGAGCGATTGATCCAGGTCGTGGCAACAGATTTGTTGGCAAACAAAGGAACCTCGCTGCTCACTGTCGGGGCTCATCAACCGATCTCGGCTCAGCAAACGGTTCTTCGTATCAACCAAAAGCTCGGCAACATTGGCAAGTCGGCTATCCTGCTGGACCTTCCAAGCGACATTGCAGACTTGGATACTTTGCGGTTAGACGAGTTTATTGATCAAGCAAATAGCGG
>JANODQ010000625.1:0-8025 GCA_031412775.1 Pirellulaceae bacterium
GCGAATTTTGTTTG
Organism: Pirellulaceae bacterium; assembly: GCA_031412775.1. Classification (GTDB taxonomy): domain Bacteria; phylum Planctomycetota; class Planctomycetia; order Pirellulales; family Pirellulaceae; genus JAIYDQ01. Next base: position 15 of record JANODQ010000625.1, read on the forward strand.
CAAGAGTCGCGATCCTCTACTGCCCGACATGCAGTCGCGAAATCAAAAGACATGATGCAACGTCGATTGGTAAGTTTGTTCATTCACTCGCAGATGGCCGCGCGATGATTGCTTTTGAGTTGTCATGGGTTGATAGCCAAGACTTATCGATGCAGTTATCCAATCTTCAGCAAGCAGGATTTCCAAGAGTCGTAATCGACGACCAGATTTGGAACCTGGCGACCGATGATCGCGAGTTGATGGCCAGCGCGGCTAAGAAAGTCCAGCAAGGCTACTCGATTATCGATCGTATTACCACAGGAAAGCACGAGACGCAAGGAATCGCTAGGTTGACCGAATCGTTGGAGACTGCATTGCAGTGGGGGGGCGGAAAGGTCGTTTTGCTGGTCGATCATGCTTCAACCAGCAAAACGGAACCTGTAGAATCGACCGGTGTCTGTCGAATTAATGGGAACGATTACTTCCAGTGTTGCTTTAGCCGCGATCGCGTTTGCCACGCCTGTAAAAGGTCTTTTCACGACTCGGATCCACGAACATTCAGTTTCAACAGTTCTCTCGGTGCGTGCCCGACCTGTGAGGGGCTTGGGGAAGTCTCCGAAGTAGACAGAGCCAAGATTGTCCCGGACCATAACAAAACGTTGCGCCAAGGGGCTATTGCGCCTTGGACGACGCCCGCCTATGCCCACGAGATGGGAGAGTTGTTGGCTTTGGCAAGCGACTACGGTATACCGACCGATGTACCAGTGAAGAAGCTTTCAGCAAAAGCTTGGGGCATAATTCAGCGTGGCGTTCCCGAACGGAATTTTGGCGGCTTGGATGGCTTTTTTGCTTGGTTAGATCGCAAAAAATATAAGATGCACATCCGGATCTTTGCGGCTCGATGGCGTTCCTACTTGACATGTCCTACGTGCGAGGGACAACGGCTCAACGCGGATGCACTTGCTTACAAGATTGCAGGATTGTCGATGATTGACGTTGCGAAAATGTCAGTGGATCAGGCACTTGGATGGATCGAATCGCTTGCTTGGGATGACACCGCCCGCCAGATAGTTGCAGATCCAGTCAATCAGATTCGAAGCCGCCTTCGGTACCTACAAAGGGTTGGCTTAGGGTATCTAGCTTTGGATCGACCTTTGCGGACATTATCAGGTGGTGAGGCGACTCGCGTTACTTTGACAACCTCCTTAGGATCCGATTTAGTCAGCATGCTTTATGTGCTGGATGAACCGACGGTTGGGTTGCATCCTCGAGATACAGCACAATTGACGAACGCGATTCTTGATCTACGCGATCGGGGTAATACGGTTCTCGTTGTCGAGCACGAGCCGGGATTAATTGTGAAGGCAGATTGGCTTGTAGAGATCGGCCCTCAAGCAGGTCAACTCGGCGGCAAGCTCCAATTTGCGGGGACCATCGAGGAGTTACGCAAATCGAAAACATTGACGGCGAAGTATCTGTTTGCTGATTCTGCGGTGACGCAAACGCTCCCAGATGGGATACCCGAGGCTAGCGCCTCAGGTACGGAAACCGAGGTTAGCGGCTACGGCTCGGATTTGAAATGGCTTACGATTCGAAAAGCCAACGGTCGCAATCTGAAGTCTATCGATGTTTCGATTCCACTCGGCCAATTAGTGGTTGTTACTGGAGTCAGCGGTAGTGGGAAAAGCACGCTTGTGCTTGATACGTTGGGGGCGGAACTGGAAAGGCATTTTGGTCGTAGTGGTCCGGTACCGCTTCCTTTTGAATCGGTCGAGGGGTTAGAGAACCTAAAAGATGTTCTGTTGGTCGATCAGGAACCGATCAGCCTTTCGCTTCGCAGTAATCCAGCAACCTATTCTCGAGTGTTTGACGAAATTCGCAAAGTCTTTGCTGCAACTGTCGATGCCAAGGCGAGAGGGATGACGGCGGGGCAATTCAGTTTTAACAACGAGAGCGGTCGCTGTCCTCGCTGCGAAGGGGATGGGTTTTTGGCGATTGATATGCAGTTCTTAGCAGATATCCAAACTGTCTGTCCCGAATGTCATGGGAGTCGATATACGCCAGAAGTTCTCGCCGTAAAATATCGTGATCGATCGATCGCAGATTGTCTGGCGATGAGCATCTTGGACGCGAAAGAGTTTTTCAGAGGCCAGTCCAAACTGCAGTCACGATTGGAGCCGCTTATCGATTTAGGCTTAGGCTATCTGCAACTCGGCCAAAGCGCACCGACACTTTCTGCAGGCGAGATGCAGCGACTGAAGCTGGCGACCTATCTGACCGACTCGTCCAATCGATCAACCCTTTTTATCCTCGACGAGCCCACAACCGGATTGCATTTTTACGACATCGATCGGCTGCTACATTCGCTACGAAAGCTTATCGCGAGCGGACATTCGGTGTTGATGATCGAGCACAACGAGCAAGTCATTCGAGCGGCTGACTACTGTATCGATATGGGACCAGGCCCTTCTGAGGCCGGAGGTCAAGTTGTTGCGTCGGGCTTGATTAGCAAACTGATCACTTCGAAAAAAAGCATCTTCGCAGTCGGCAATTAGAGATCACCGCGTCTTCTCAGGAGGATACGGCGCGGTTGAGATTGTTCTGAAGTGGCGTTTGACGTCGAGTTAGACAGCGAATTAGACGGCGAATTAGACGGCGAATTAGACATTGAGTTTGATGACGACACAGCTGCGAAGTGAGGTGCTCGCATAGCTTGAGGCGGTGTGGCGTCTCCGTCTAAGTTTCCAAGATACTGCTTTCGCACTTCCGGATGTTGCTTGACCTCCGTGGGAGTTCCTTCGTATAAGACTTGGCCTTTGCTGATGACGTAGCATCGATCTACGCCGCTAAGAATTTCTCGAGCAGCATGGTCGGTTATCAAGATGGCAATTCCCGATCGAGCCAAGCGAGCAATGACTTCCTGAATTCCTTGAACGGTCACAGGGTCAATGCCTGCGAACGGCTCATCGAGCATGATGATTTGGGGGTCGGAAACAAGACAGCGAGCGATCTCCAAGCGTCGCCGCTCGCCGCCAGAAAGTTTACCGGCTTTTGACTTCCGAATATGTTTGATATCGAATTGTCCAAGCAACTCTTCAGTACGCTCGCGACGGCGTTTACGTTCAACGCCAAGCAGTTCAAGCATGCTTGATATGTTTTGTTCGACAGTAAGCTTTCGAAAGATACTTGGTTCTTGCGGTAGGTAACCGATGTGACCGTCTTTGGCTCGTCGAAACATAGGCCACTTGGTCACGTCTAATCCACCGACAGTTACCTTGCCGCGGTCTGGTATGACGATCCCGCAAGTCATTCGAAAGCTAGTCGATTTCCCCGCGCCGTTGGGGCCAAGCAGACCAACAATTTCGCCTGGTCCCACGCGAAAGCTAACCCCATCAACGACCTTGCGGCGGCCATAGGTTTTTTCAAGTCCTTCGACTCTCAGCACATCGTCGTTCATCATGGAGTGGCTTCGTCCTGGAATCTGCGAACATATTTTTTCGGAGGTTTCACGAAGTATTACGCAATCGTGTGAGTGGCTATAGCGAAAAGTGCACTGATGCGGCTAGAGAGCATTTTCAAAATGATAAAAAAGTTGAATGGCGAGTGACTTTTCATTGAAAGCTCATCTTGCGTTTTGTTCGATGGATCAAGTATGCCAGAAGCTACCGAAAATGACGCAGCAAGTGGGCTAATGAAACCTGAGCCGATGGCGTTAGCTAAGGGTATTGATTTTCCAACAGTTTGTCAGATAGCACCCGAGCCTACGACTCAGGAAAAAGCCGCTAGTCATCACCCAACATTCGTATCGATCGCTGTTGAAAGCCACGTTATTCATTATGGAGTTACTTTAGCTATGACCTGTTTGACCTACTCTCCTTACTCTCTGATTTCGATCGGTGTTTGCGGATTTGCGATCTGCTTGAGCGGTTGTCAGTCGGGGCTAAATGGAATGCCAAGCTTATCTACACTCAACAGCCCGACTCGAATACCGCCTCCACCTACGGGTGCGATCGCTCCTCCACAAGGTTATGGAACTCCAGGTGTCGGCGGACCAACCAGCTCAACCAATTTGAAGCCGACTAATGCGACTCTTGCACAGTTGCGGTCGCTAGAAACAGGGAACAACGTTGGGGATGTTTTTGGTAGCGAAGGGAGCATACCTGCGACCGATATTGCTAGCGGCACGATGGCAGCCAGGCCTGTCGTTGCACCACCTGTCTCACCGAACATCGCTGCGAAACAAAGCGCGGACCAAGCGAGCAAGGCGGCCGCAGTCTCATTCTCTCAACCATCGGCACCTCCCGTGATCACAGCCAGCGCGATCAACAGTCATGCGATGGCGACTCGAGCTTTCAGCGATTTGCCTGATCCGCGCGGGGGCTTAGCAAACTCTCATTCAGAAGTTAGTGACGGCATCACTTGGAAAACCGCGACGCGTTAGACTTCCTTGGTAATCGCACCTAAATAGAACGGCTCTTGAGCAACCATTTCCGTTCCATCAACAAGATAAACGCGAACTCGAATACACCAACGAATCTTTACAAGTGTGCCTTCGTAGCTCAGCGGTGCACCGGGCAACTCGGTCTTGATAACCATTGGTTGCATCCAGTCATGCTGCGTAATAGAGTCGCCGGTAAGTCTTTGGAAGCAGTGAACACCGATGTCTTCACTTCCTTTTCCTTCAGTGAACCAAACCACCGAGGCTTCTATTGCGCTGATCGAAGTCGTATCGATATCTTTTACGGAATAGCGGAATTCCAAGCGTTCCCCAGGCATATAACCGCGATGTAATCCGTGCAATCTAATCATGATGGCACTAATTGTCGGGGTGATGCTACGCGTGGATAAACCACGACGGGGAAACTTCGGGAGAACGATGGCCAACGGTTTACTTCCCCTTCAACGAGTATTTTCCAAGCTACTGAATTGTGAGGACTTTGAAACGAGTGCATCACGTTCTCGGGAACGTGGATCTGGCACACTGCTTCAAATGGCTTACCCCAATCAATCCTACATCTGCCCTGCTCGAGAACCGGATGGCGGTAAACTTCCTGCCGCTCGGTCCTCGTGTCAGTGCCAAAATGATATGTTGCAACCTCTTCGCACACTAGCACAATTAAAAGTTTCTTAACAGAAAGCCGTCCATACTGCACCAAATGAAGTTGATAGTTACCGCCAGCAATCATTGGGAGTTCGCTGACTTCAACGGTTGTTCCGCCAATACCGGTGGCTTGCCGAAACTTCCGAAAGAACCACTTTGTTACCAAGAACCCAATTAAACCAAATGTCGGCAGGATGGTACTAATCGAAAACCAATCGTAGACCCCATAACGAGCTTTACTGATAGTTATCGCAACTAAAACAGCGACCATTGCATCCCATGCTAAGACAAAGATGCTTCCCAAGACGAGCTCACGAAGATCTGGTCGATCTGAAGGAAGCCTAAATGCAAGTCGAACGCCTGGGCTGTCAGTAAATCCGGAAAGTTTGGGGATGGAAGGCATAGCTGTCGCCTGAATTCCGAATCCAGGCTGCGCGTTAGCGATGGCTCGGTCGGCGAGAACGCTTCGATGCTCATCACTGTAAGCTACTCGCAGCACTCGAATGATGAACCCGATTGCTCCGATGCATGCGAAGATGCTGGAGACCAAGACGAGCAGCCAGAAGCCATAACCAATGGGATACGGATGCGTTTCGGGCGAGAATACTTGCCAAGCGACAATGGTGCTCAGCGATAAGACACTGACAACGCATATCGCAGCGAACCAAAACGCTTCTCCGACGCTTCCAGCAAGCCACCAGCCAGTCATTCGCTGGCCACGTTTTTTTCCAAACAGTCGAACTAGTCGAGGCATCAAGTCGTCGCGTTCTTTAGGCGGGTCTAGGTAAGTTCCCAGCCCACAGAATATCGGATTAGCGACGGTTCGACGAGTTATGCTCGGACAATTTCGCGGTGGCAACTGCATCTTGCTCAATCACCACCAGCGTTCTGTTTTTCAGAAAAACAGGAAAATGGGCCACCGTCGAGGTTTTTAGACCGAATGACTCCTCGAGCTCTTGCTTGTGCGATGCCCACTGGTCCTCGCGAACGAGCAGCCTGGAGCCGGTCGAACGAAGATGATCGGCGATCCGCTCGAGCGCTGCTTCGCGATTGGATTCGGCGGCTGAGATTTCCTCGATCGGGCTGCGGATGTAAAAGACCCAGCTCGGCTCGATGGTCCCCAGCGAAAGCCATTTTGCTTCGGAATTCATCGTAATCATGGCGTTCAGATCATTACGATTCGAATCGACTTTGGGGGCTATTTCACCAAAGATCGCAGCCATCAAGAATGCTGACGCACCGATTAGCACGGCAGGAATTCGACGCTGATCGGGAGAATTCGCCAACGCAAATATCATGATTCCAGCCACCAAAAGAACCAAAGGCCAAATGGCATCCATGCGAATGGCTTCGATTTGAAGTTGCTGACTTGCGACGACTAATCCTGCTGACAATAGGATTCCGGCCAAAGCATAAACCGTCGCACCGACATACATCATGGGCCGCGAAATTTTCTGAATGCCCAGCCACCATTGACTTAGAAAACCACCAATGAGAAGAGCGGCTCCCGGGTAGCAAGGCGTTATGTAGCTAGGTAACTTGGTCCGCGCGATCGAGAAACAGCCGATGTAGACGACCATCCAAATGATGCCGAGCGAACTCAGCTGGCGAAGTGATTTCTGGCGGTCGATTTCCAAAGGATCGAACGTTTTGACTTCGGAAGCTTTCGCAAATGGAAAAAGACTTCTCCAAGTCCAGGTTGCTATGGGTATTGAAAGAAGCGACCACGGGAAAAGCCCTATCAAAGCGGCTGCCGGATAGTACCAGATCCCACCTCGATGTCCTTCCATGGCGTTGACTGCTCGCGAGACATTGTGCTCCCAAAAAAAGCCATGGAGCCACTCGCCATCGGTTCGCAATCCAACCCAAATATACCAAGGAGCCGAAATTGCCAACGCGAGCGACAAACCGGCAAACACATGAAGCCTGCCTAGCACACGGCCAACGGCACGAATCATCAGTCCAAAGGAAAGACTCGAGCCGACGGCGTTCGCTAAGGCTTGATGATTTGAACCAGGCGATCGATCGAGGTTCGTGGCGTCTGCTTTCGGCTGAAGATTAATTTGCTGTTCTGAGGTTTGCGTCGATTGCAATAACTCCTGAAGCACACACCACAGACCGACGACGATTGAAGGGAGGACAATTCCCACCGGGCCTTTTGCGAGGATGGCTATACCAAGAGATACAAACCCAACCCACCACCAACGGGTTATCGACGCCGAACCTGTTTTCCAGTGCATTACCAAACCGACCACGCCCCAACAGCTCGCACAAATAAGTGACGCATCCGGTGTAGCGGCCCGACTTGCAACCACCATCATCGCGCTGGTCACCAAAACTCCTGCAGCCCACACGCCAGCCAATCGCCCGAGAAAACTGCTCGCCAAGACGGCAATTCCGAGGGCTGAAAGCGTCCCCATTAGCGCGCTTGGCATCCGCGCAGCAAACGCGTTTTCACCAAAACACTGATAGGCCACCATCTCCATCCAGTAGAGCAAGATTGGCTTGTGAGTTCGCAGCTGATCATTGAAGTAGGGAACCACCCAGTCATTTCGCTCGAGCATTTCCACCGCGCAGCGAGCATTCCTGGGTTCATCGCGATCCCATAATCGCGTCGCACCCAATCCGAACCACAGCGATGCGTAACAGACAATCGCCAGCAAAACATAAGGCAGTGTCGGGCTTGTATTTCTAATTCCCATATTCATCCCGTTTCGATACAGGATTCAAGGAAACCTAGCAACGCCGAAATAAATTAGCGGTGGGAAAAGGTGCATGACATGGTTTGCGAGTTTGGATGGGTCTCGTAGCGGGTTGGCTTAGAAATTACATTTCGCGGTACTCAGCCAGGGAGGATTGGAGGATTCTTTGAAAGGGTTTTGCCATGGAATCGGCTGGTCAAGTTTTTTCTGTCCATCAAATCGCGGATCT
>JANODQ010000626.1:0-4798 GCA_031412775.1 Pirellulaceae bacterium
CCGCTTGGGTTCTCGCACCGAATCCGGTGTTTTCCGTTCCAGGAGATGTTGCACTCGGGGCTGCCTTCGAAAAGATCGGAAACGTGGTTTACGCCGCTGACACCGAAGACGAAACGTCGCAATACTGCCAATGGACTGTTCCTGCGGCTCATCCATTGGAAGTCTGGGGTGATGTTCGTGCTGCCGACGGCGTTTATGGAGTCGGTCAGAAACAAATCAATCCGCTGTTAGGTGCTAAGAGCCTCTCTGAGATTCTTGCAACGCTCGCTGGATTTGAAGTCACCGATGGAGAAGCGATGGTTCGAGCGACGGCGGCCAAGGTCGTAGGTGGCGAGCTGTCGGAACGCAAATGGAAAGAGATTCTCCATGCCGGTTTCCTTGCAGATTCTGCTGCGAAACCAGCTTCGGTAGAAATTTCCACTGAGAAGCCCAAGGCAAAGCAGATTCCTGGAGCTCCAACGGGTCTCGAATCGATCCAGTTGGATGTTTCAAGCGTTGACCCAAAGAAAATTGAAATCGTCGTACATCCAAGCGACTCGGTCTATGACGGTCGGCTTGCAAACAACGGTTGGCTTCAAGAGCTTCCGCAGCCGATCTCCAAGTTGACTTGGGATAACGCGGCTTTCATGAGTATCAAGACTTCGCGAGCTCTTGGTGTTAAGCAAGGCGAATTGATTCAATTGACTCAAGGTGATGCAACAGTTCAGCTTCCGGTCTTCCTGATCCCAGGGCATGCCGAGGGAGCGATCACTGTGAATCTCGGTTACGGTCGAACTCGAGCTGGCTCGGTCGGCGGTGCGACTCGTAACGCGAAAGATCAGTTCACAGTCGGTAAGAATTTGGCTTCGCTGCGACGTTGGAACCAACATAGCATTCTGACTGGTATCGAAGCGAAGGGAACAAGTATCCCTTACAAGCTTGCTACGACCCAAGATCACTTTGCGATCGCAGATCAAGGCGGTATGGCAGAAATCGCCATGCGGTCGCCACAACTGATTCGCGAAGGAACTCTCCAAGAGTTCACAAAGTCGGCCAGCTTTGCACAAGTACACCTTCACCACAAAGCCGAATCGCTGTGGAAAGAACCAGACGTTGCACAGAATCATGCATGGGCAATGACCATCGACTTGAACAAGTGTATCGGCTGTAACTCGTGCGTGATCGCTTGCCAAGCTGAAAACAACGTTCCGATCGTTGGTAAGGAACAAGTCTCTCGCGGTCGTGAAATGCACTGGCTTCGAATTGACCGGTACTTCCAAAGTGATCTCTCGGCGACTGTCGAAGCAGTTGACTACACAGATCCGGTTGATCCCAAGATTGTTTCGCAACCCATGGCTTGTGTTCATTGTGACACGGCTCCGTGCGAGCAGGTTTGCCCAGTTGCGGCGACCGTCCACACGGAAGAAGGCATCAATGCGATGGCTTACAACCGTTGTATTGGAACTCGATATTGTGCAAATAATTGCCCAGTCAAAGTTCGTCGATTCAACTACTTCAACTTCAACCAGAAGTACGGCTATTTCTACGGTTGGCAAGATAAGCGCGAAGAAGTTAACACGAAGCTTCAAGGGTTGGTACTCAATCCTGAAGTAACCGTTCGAGGTCGTGGTGTGATGGAGAAGTGTACCTACTGCATCCAACGCGTGCAGAACGGCAAGATCAAGGCTCGTCAAACTGGCGACGGTCTTGTTCATGACGGTGATATCCGAACGGCTTGCCAAGAAGCTTGCCCAAGCCAAGCCATCGTTTTCGGTAACTTGAACGATAAGGACAGCCGAGTTTATCGACTGCAAAACGATCCGCGAGCTTACGCGCTTTTGGAAGAGTTGAACATCAAGCCACGAACACTGTATTTGGCGCGTATCCGAAACGTTCCCGATCGATTGCTTACCGAAGATCAAGTAAACCCAACCTGGAATCCGGGTCACGGTGAAGGTCATCACGAAGAGCATGGCGACGCACACGATAATACACACGGACACGGTGATGCAAGCCACGGTGATCAAGGTCACGCGAAGGAATCGGCCGAGAAGCACTAAAACACTAGTAGTAGATGAATGAAGAACTGTTACGCTGGTTGGCTTGAATGCCTCCGGTGTAAGAGGTCTCAGTGAACGAGATTTGAGTTTTTGAAGTATAAGTTTTGAAGTAACGGATAATCATGGCATCGATTAGCATCAATCCGCGAGAGATCGATAATACAGTCGAATTACCGGGTCAGCGCGCTTCGTTGATCACTGGCAAGCAAACCTTCAGTTCGGTAACGGAGATGGTTTGCGCAGTCGCTGAAAAGCCACAGCCGATGTTGTGGTACATCCTGTTTGGCTTCTCGTCGCTAACAGCACTTATGTTTCTGTCGCTGATTGGCTATCTGATTCTGACCGGTGTTGGTATTTGGGGAAACATGTCCCCGGTGTTCTGGGCATGGCCGATTGTCAACTTCGTTTTTTGGGTCGGGATCGGTCACGCAGGTACGCTGATTTCCGCGATCTTGTTTTTGTTTCGTCAGAACTGGCGAACAAGTATTAACCGAGCCGCTGAAGCGATGACCATTTTTGCGGTTATCTGCGCGGGTATTTACCCCGGTATTCACGTCGGTCGTGCTTGGTTGGCTTTCTGGTTGCTTCCGTATCCGAGCTTGAACTTGTGGATGTGGCCTCAGTTCCGATCACCGCTATTGTGGGACGTGTTTGCGGTCGGAACATATGCTTCGACATCCCTCGTGTTCTGGTATATGGGTATGGTGCCTGACATCGCAACCTATCGCGATCGAAGCAAAACACCGCTACGACGATTCATATACGGTATTCTGTCACTTGGATGGACCGGCTCCTCTCGGCATTGGCTGCGGTACGAAAAAGCGTACACGATTCTTGCTGCTCTTTGCGCACCACTAGTTTTGTCCGTACACACCGTCGTTAGTTTTGACTTCGCTGTTTCGCAGTTGCCTGGCTGGCACACGACCATTTTCCCACCCTACTTCGTTGCGGGTGCGATTTTTAGCGGGTTCGCGATGGTTGTGACTTTGCTAGTGCCTGTTCGAGCCATCTACAAACTCGAGAATTTGATCACGCTGCGACATTTAGAAAATATGAACAAGATCATTTTGGCGACGGGTTCGCTGGTTGGTCTGGCTTATGCGACTGAATTCTTTATCGCTTGGTATAGCAAGAACCAATATGAAGGGTTCGCGTTTATGAACCGTGCGTTCGGCCCATACTGGTGGGCATACTGGATCATGGTTTCATGTAACGTTATTTCACCGCAACTCTTCTGGTTTAAGTCGCTTCGCGTGTCGCCAATTGGGATGGTTATCGTTTGTATTTTTGTGAACATCGGAATGTGGTTCGAGCGATTTGTGATCACCGTCACCAGTCTCTCGCGGGACTTCCTACCAAGTTCGTGGGGATACTTTAATCCTACGCTGTACGATGGATTGATGTTCTTTGGTAGTTTCGGCGTGTTTATGACTTTGTTTTTGTTGTTTTGTCGATTTCTACCAATTATTGCTATTTCGGAAATCAAGGGCATCATAAGTATCGAGGCACATCGTGAGGCTCATGACAAAGCACGCGCATCTGGCGGCGGTCATCATCACTAGTCCAGAATTTCATTCGACGCATTTCAATACAAACTGTTTTTTATAAGTAAGTTCAATCGGTATCACTAATATGAGTGAAAAGAAACCACAAGCCGCACCAGCAAAGCCGAAAAGCTTCGGCTGGATTGCCGAATACGTCGACGAACATTCGCTGCTCACTGCATCGAGAAAGGTGCGTGATTCAGGCTATACAAAGACGGACGCTTACACTCCCTTCCCTGTTCACGGTATCGACGAAGCGCTCGGAATCAAACCGACCATTCTTCCGTTTATTGTGCTGGGTGCGGGCTTTACCGGTTTGTTTACTGCACTGGTTCTTCAGTATTGGACGAACGCTTACGACTACAAGTACATCATTTCTGGTAAACCATTTGCGTCTTGGCCTGCAAACATTCCGGTCGCTTTCGAGTTGACCATTTTGTTCAGCGCGTTCACGACGTTTCTCGGAATGTGGGCTCTGAACGGCCTCCCAAAACTATCAAACCCGCTCTTCAACAGTGAGCGATTTGATCGTGTTACCAACGATCGCTTTTTCTTGCACGTTGATAGTCGCGATAAATACTTCAACCGCGAGTCTGTTAAAGATTTGTTGGCTGGGACTAAGCCGGAATCGTTGGAAGAAGTGATCGAAGATTCCAGCCCTACGGCTTTGCCAAGCGTTATATGGCTCGGGCTTGGGTTCTTGTTTTGTGCATCGTTGGTTCCGGTAGCAGTTGTATTAAACATGCGAGCCGGCAATGACGAGAATCCAAGATGGCACGTCTTCTTTGATATGGATTTCCAGCCAAAGAAGAAGGCTCAGCAAACAACTACCATATTTGCCGATGCTCGAATTGCTCGTCCTCAAGTTCCTGGAACCGTTGCACGCGGCTCGCTTGTCAACGAAGACCCATACTACTTAGGCTATGATCCAACTAAACAAGCATCGTTGAATGCGGCAACCAATTTCCGCTTAGTAAGTGCGGCAGACGACAAAGGGGAAAAGCCAGCCGACGTCGTCGCAGTTACTCCTAGCGACAAAACCGATTCGTTAGATGCAACCAAAACGACAGAGCCAGTCAAATCTGCTGAGCCAGTCAAAGCAGAAGAGCCAGTCAAGGTGGTCCCAGCGGCTAGTCCAGCAAATGCAACACCGGCACCAAGTGCAACACCTGCACTAAGTTCAACACCACCCGCACCAGCGGCGGCACCAGCGGC
>JANODQ010000627.1:0-11049 GCA_031412775.1 Pirellulaceae bacterium
TTCCAGGTACCGGGCGCGAGGAACTTCCGTGAACGTATCGCCATATCCCACTTCAGCAAATCTTCCAAATTAGTCCAGATACCACCGTCTCCAACTGTGAGTCCTGTTTCGTGCCTATCGGGAGGTGTGCCCCAAGAAGGCTTCCAGGCCCCTTTTCTATCGGACCACTCGTAGCCCACGGCGCGGTTGAGACCAACCTGCGTAATGGCTGGGATTGCTGCTGGAGATGAGTAGATAAAAGTGTTGTCCATTCCGACTGGGGCGAAGATCTCTTCCTTGATGAATTCGCTTAATGATTTGCCCGACACTCTCTCTACAATAACCGCTAGTAACAGGTAGTTGCTATTGCAATAGCTGTAACGTGCGCCAGCCTTGAACTCATGAGGATAGTCAGATTTCAATCGAGCAAAAAGCGGCAAATAGTCCGCGTTGTCGAGGTAGGACTTCCCTCGTTTGGTAGCAACATCGAAGTCAAAGTACTCGGGTAATCCAGAAGTATGGCTGAGCAAGTCACGGATAAGGATAGGATGCTCACGAGAGTACTCAGGTAGCTCAGGGAGAATCGAACGAACGTCTTGATCGATTGAAAGCTTTTTGCGGTCATGAAGCATTAGTACGGCAGTCGCGGTGAATGGCTTCGAACAAGAAGCAATCTCAAACTGCGTTAGTGTCGTTATCGGCGTGCCAGACTTCAAATTGGCAAGTCCATAGCCTTTTTGAAACAACAGTTTCCCAGGCTTATAAACCAAAATGGCAACACCAGGTTCGGAGGCAACGACTTCGTTACTCGCAACGAGTCGATCGATCGCTGCAACAAGGTCTTTGCTCGGTGCTAGATTCTCCGCCTGACATTTGGAAGCCTTGTCGCCGAAGCAAACGGCAATTAAAAAACTGGCAACCCAAAACACTTCACCAGCACAAAGCTTCTTGCGCCTGATTAATCCATGAAATCGTCCCAATCGTGATACTCCGGAGCTACAATTTTTAGGTTCTTGCGACAAAATATTTTGCGTCTAAATAGATTCGATAGTAGTTTTCGCTTCGGGGCCGATTTTGTAACAGCACGTGACGGCACTACTCAGCCGTCTCAAGTTTAATTCATTGGAAGCCAGCAATAGGGTCGCAAATGCGTCTGTTATACGTTGTATTATTTTTCATGCGCCTATGTAATCTGTCGAGCATCTGCCGCGCAGACGATCCTTCCGCAGACCTATTAAGTTATACCGGCAACGATCTGTTTCCTAGCTATATCATTTCGACCGCAACCGTTGATTGGAACGGCGACGAGCAAGTCGCGGAAGACAAAAAAACGGATGATGATTTGGAGCTTCAAGACGATGAGATTCCACTGGTCGGCGATGAAAACGGAAGTATTGGCGTCGAACTCACTGATATTCCAATCGGAGCCCAGATCAAGGTCGAAATGGAAATCGATGGGTTTCTCAAAAAGTCGAAGTGGGAAGGTGAAAGCGACGACGACTACGAAGCCATCCACATCTACCCCAAGGCTCGATGGAACTACGAGGCCCTTCGAAAAAACACGCAGCAGAAACCCTCGACGCTAAAGATCAAAGTGCTTGTTGATGATGAAGTGATTCAAGAAATCGACGAAACCGTCCTTATTCGGTCGATGAACGACTGCCCCTACTACGTCAAGCTTGGAGAGAATCCAGACGAAATAGAAGATATCTCGGTGACGTTCGCTGCCTACGTAAACGAAAACCATCCATGGATCGATGAACTTCTGAAGGAAGCACTCACGGCAACGAAGGAAAGCCAACTTATTAATGGATTTACAGGCTATCAAAAAGGCGATCCCGACGAAGTAATTGCACAAGTCTTCGCCGTTTGGAACGCGCTTCAACGAAGAGGTATCAAATACAGTGACGTATCGACATCGATACCAAGTAAGTTCGTTCATAGCCAAACCGTTCGCTTTGTTGATGATACTGTCAAATCCTCGCAAGCAAATTGCGTTGACGGTTCGGTACTCATGGCAAGTATTCTTCGGCGGATTGGACTAGATGCCTACTTGGTAATGGTACCGGGGCATTGCTACCTCGCGTTTTCTGACGGTAATAAGGAGAGTCCAATGATGTGGGGATTGGAAACAACCATGCTTGGAGAAAACAACCTGGAGGCGATTGCCGACATGCAAAATCTCCCCGAGAAACTCAAACAACAAGAATTCGCCGATTCCTTTGCCACATTCTCGGTAGCACTTGACCACGGCACGGAAGACCTCAAGAAAAACATGCCTCAATTCGACTCAGGCGAAGACCCGAACACACAACTCATTTCAATCTCTGCGGCAAGAGAGTTAGGCGTCATGCCACTCGGAACCCAGGAATCGAAATTGCAACCGAAGTAGGACTGCTTTGGTTCGGCGGCTCGACACTGAAGTGAACGAAACTTTTTCAACGTTTCGACTACTTTGGGAAACGGCTCACTGACGGCTCGGGGACACGCACAGAAGGCAGGGGTCCATTAGCGACGGTCGACAAGAGTCATTACTATCCGCGCGTGTCCTGACACACATTTTCAAAAAGCAATCGCGATTTACCGCTGTTTATTCAACGTTGTTTGGGAACTCAATCGCCGCTTGTATGATAATGTCTTGCAGTGTTGAGTCCCCAGGCACTTTACTCGACGTCGGGATCGTTCGTCAACAAAATCCTTTGTTCCAATTTATCTTTTAGAACGGCCCTGCCAGCCGAAACCCGGGGACACCTGCAGAGTTTTTTTTATTGACCGTTTTTGGCTAAGGGCATTTGAATATTGATCGGTCGGGAAGTCTAGGATTGCACTCCAATTGGAGTGCAAGTAATACGCGAAGGCCAGAATGATGTCGTCTTTCGATAGATTACACGAGGACGCTGTGAGTGTCGTCTAGGTGAAAATTGTTGTCAGTACTGCTTTTCTTACTGACTGACGAGGAGCTCTTTCGCGCGGTTTCGGATCTGATACCTTTGACGACGCTGTCGGCTTCGTGTGGATTCGATCACCTTGGGCTTGCCCGCCATGGTGCTGAATAACTTTCCAAAGTCTTGCGTTAGTTAACACCATGAGTTGGCATCGATCCCAAGCCGCTAAAAGATCGTTGCAGCACTCTATGGCGTAGCGCTTCGTTTAGCTTGCCAGCAGCTCCATCACGGTCAATTCTGCTTCGGACACTCCAAAAGTCGCGGATTGACCGCCAGCGATATATTCCGCGATTAATTTGTTGTACTGCCGCTTGGATTCAGCAGTTCCGTGGGGACCGAGCAGATAATCTCGCCCGGAAATGGTAACTCGGGCTTGCCCGCTAGAGTGGCGGCGATAGGACGGTAGTCGCATGTTGAACGCTCCTCAAAAAAGGTGGAACCGGGAATATTCCCGATTTTGCTTTTCAAAAAGTGCGCTCTAGCGACCGTCGCTAGGTTAATGTTTTTCCAACAAATCGCAAGGAAAACAAGGGTTTAGTCAAGTTTTCAAAACAGCGAGGTCGACGGGGCTCGAACCCGCAACCTCCGGATCGACAGTCCGGTGCTCTAACCAATTGAGCTACGACCCCTCGCTTGGGTCAACATCCACACGGTTGCAAATTCAACAAGAATTTTAAGCCTTAACCACTGACATCAAACCGCTATCTCGTGTGTATTGGTCAAAGTATAGCCCGCGTTGGACGACTCGCAAGGGCTCTCTGGCAAGCCAGTGTTGTCGGCTACTTTTCAAGCACCCCTGAAGAGCCCCGCAGAATCCGCACACGCCGAAAAAACCGACTCATTTGTTGGTTCGGCACGCTCATTTTTGCTTTTCTAAACCGTAATTCACGGCAGTTTGACCATGGAATTCTAGGCTTATCGTGACGGATGTTCTCTTTTCCAGACGGAGAGCACCCATTTTGTCCCGATTCGCGTCGGCTGCTCGGCAAAAGTTATTCTACCAGGGTTCAATTATGCAAGTGATCACAAGTTACATTGTTGGAGCGGCCTCTAGTGTAGGCCGGCAAATCGAGTATTGCGTTCTCCACATGAACCTGACCCAATGGGCGATCTTCGCCTTGACGTGCCTGGGCCTTGGCGCGATGGGTTTAAGAAGCCGTCGATAAGGTATTTTTTAAGCTTATCTGCTTATGTTTTCTGTTTCTTACATCATCGGAATTCCTTGGCTGACTGCTACATCGCGATACAGCCCCGAGGTTGCGATCAGCGAACGGTGGGTCCCTTGCTGAACAACTCTACCTCCTTTGATTACGATCACTCGATCAGCTTGTTGAAGCGTTGCCAAGCGATGCGCGATGATGAGACTAGTCCGCCCCGACAGAGACTTTTTCATCGCTTCTAAAATCTCATGCTCCGTTTCTGGATCGATCGATGCTGTAGGATCATCCAGCAGAAGTATCGGCGGGTCTAGAACTAATGCTCGTGCGATTGCAAGGCGTTGCCTTTGTCCCCCAGAGAGCGTAAGTCCAAACTCTCCGAGAACTGTTTCATACCCCTGAGGCAGCTCTCGTATGAACTCGTCTGCACAGGCTGTCTTTGCAGCTTGTATAATCTGCTCCATCGAGGCATTTGGACTTCCAAAAGCAATGTTCGCAGCAATCGTGTTGCTAAAGAGAAACGTTTCTTGAAAGACGAGTCCTATTGATCTTCTCAGTTTTAGCAAATCCCATTTCTTGAGATTTACTCCATCCAGTTCGATGGTTCCGGACGTTGGATCGTAGAAACGCGGTATGAGGCTTAGAAGAGTCGTCTTACCGGCTCCAACCGGACCGAGTATCGCTACGGTTTCACCAGCAGCTATGAACAAATCGATGCCCCGAAGTGTTGGAGTGTCTTCGTGATAGCCGAAAGAAACATTCCGAAAAACAATCTCGCCGGTTACTTTGTTCGGCAGATAAGCGTCGATTTTTGGGCTAACGATTTCAACAGGACTATCCAGTATTTCAAAGACTCGTCGAGCCCCCGTGAGGCTTTGCTGGATGGTATTGGTGATACCAGACAACGCGGTTATTTGACTTGAGAATTGCTGTAATAAACCCGCGAAAACGACAATGCCACTTCCGATCGCCAGTTGACCTTGAGTCACAAGAAAGCCGCCATAACCTAGCAAGATGACGAGATTTATTTGCGTAAGAAACTGAACGGTCGGGGTATAAACGCTTACCTGCCAGAAGATGGATCGCTGTTGCTGTTGGACGTCCATAGAAGCGTTGCGATACTTTTCAATTTCGGATTGTTGTCGTCCAAACGCTTTTACTGTTTGTTGGCCTTCCGCGTTCTCTGCCACGACCAATGTCATTGCATCGAATAGCTCACGATTCTTGTCATACTCTGGTCGAATGCGTTTTGAAAATGAATTCGTTATCCACCAAAGCAGTGGCGTGGTTGCTAAGCACGCTATCGTCAATCCAATGTGAATACGGAGCATCGCGATGAAGTAACTTACAAGTGAAAGAACGAGTATCGTTAGCTGAATAACCACTCCGTCTACAAATGAACGCGTCGCATGGATATCGCCTGTGAGCCGGTTGATGAGAGTGCTGGAAGCGTTCGCGTCGAAGAATCGGAAGCTCAGTTGCTGCATCTTGTCGTAGACGGCGATGCGAAGATCGACAACCATTTTAAGATTAATCAGCCGGCCATTTTCGATCGCGTAAGCAAAATTCAAGAAGGCCCTGATAAGCCCTATCGTGAGCAGGATCAGGCCAATCGAAAACATTTGCGAACCGCCCGACCACATCAGCGGTGGAGACCAACCATAGAAGACCGGCAGTGTCTCAATACCATTTGCAGCGTTATCTCGATTCGTTAATCGATATTGAACCCAATCAAGGGCGAAGCCACCAAGCTGAACAGCCAGAATGGCCGTGACCATCAGAGCTGCCTGTAACACCAGAAGAATGACGCATTCGCGACGGTACCGAAGTGCAAACGTGAGCATTCGATAAATCAAATCGCGATCCGAGATCGCTTCGGATTTCTTCGGCGACTCTAAGTTTTTCGATGTGTCCAAGGTTGTTTTTATAATGAGAACGAGTGGTTCAAGCGACCAGTAAAGACGGCGAATGGTATTCCTGCTCGACTAATTTCAAATGTGCAAAGCCTTAACGGCTAAACTAAACAGTCCATGTTTCATCAAAGAACGTCAATAGGTCGTAAGGCCCACTCTTGAACGCGACTGAAAGATTCAAACGGGTCAAGCGAACTCCATGCGTACTTGCCGAATTTACCAGGTAACGCCGCTCGATAACGCGTCCTGGCTAGTCGATTCGGACCGAGGAAGCCTTAAATCGAATATTCTGATGGATAACAGCCGTTTGTTTTCAGCTATGATAGCAACCGTTGTAAACCCAACCCGGACTAGGAAACGGATGATTCGTACGCGTTTTTGCGTTCGGATGGATGCGATAACAGCCGAAAACTAGAAAATTGTGAGCTGGGCATAAGGCTAGAGCGAGTGGATGCATGTTGAAACTGAAGCTTCGGATCGAAGATTATGAATTAGGCGAGTGCCTTGGGCAAGGATCGGTTGGAGAGATCTTTTCTGCGACTGAAAAACACAGCGAGAAGCAGGTCGCGATCAAGATTCTTTTGCTTGCTGTTTCTCAAGACCCTGTCATTCGTTCCCGATTCGAACGTGAAATCGTCATTCTAGAGCGTCTGCGACATAGAAACATCGTTGAGGTTTATGGCGGTGGGATAACTAGTGGCCGGGTGTTTTACGCGATGGAGTACGTCGATGCTGGCAGTGTAAAAGAACTATTGATTAAATACCACAAACTCCCTTGGGCGGAAGTCGCCTCGATAGCGAGACAAGTTTGTTCGGCCCTGCAGTACGCTCACAATCACGGCATCGTACATCGCGACCTGAAGCCAGCCAATCTTTTTCTAACGCGAGATGGCTCGGTGAAGCTCGGTGATTTTGGAATCGCTCGCGATATGCGAGCAAGCGAGTTGACGGAACAGGGTTTGACGGTTGGAACACACGCTTACATGTCTCCCGAGCAGATTAATGCAGACTCGCAAATTGATGGCAAGGCGGACTTGTACTCGCTTGGATGTGTTCTTTTTGAACTCCTAGTTGGTCATCCGCCATTTCAAGGCACGAACTTTGCGCAGCTTTTTGAGCAGCAGTTACGAAAGCCCGCTCCACGAGTGAAAAGCTTCATTCCCGAAGTCCCCCAAGCCATGGACGACATCATCGATCAGTTACTTGCAAAAGCGCCGGAGGACCGCCCCTTCAACGCTCGAGCCGTTCAGGGGATCATGATGTCGATACTCGACGATGCGAAATCGTCCGCATCGTTAACTTTAGCCAACTCACAAACTGCAACGGGCAAGGTTGCGATCAGCACTGTGGCCCCCGATCCAGAAACTTGTCGAGTCGATGTAGGAGCTCATGAAGCAACCGACGTCGGTCAAAAACAGCTCAGCGAACGTCTGGCAGATACTCCCGATCGAACGAGGTCTATCTTGTTTGTAATAGTGATTATTGTGGCCGTTTTGGGACTGATCATCTGGTCGATGGCCAGTGGGCCTGCGAGACCTCCACAACCTTAGCACCCTACGCCTAAGAGGCACTGCACTGGGGTGATGAAATGGGCATTTTTCCTGAGCCGAAGTCGCTAGCCTGGGGTGCTATCTGGTAAATTGTGGCAGAGTCGAAACCCGTGCCTAGCGCCATCGGTTCAGGTTTCATCAGCCCAGTACTGCCCCCTGAAGCACTTGCACTTTGAAGACATCGCGAACGTGATTAACTTTAGTAGAATTCTCGAGCACGGTTGGGTTCGAATCGCGAATTGGTATCCGACAATCGATTCGACCAATTCGCACTTGAGGCGCGAGTTGAGCAACTGGAACTCATACTCAATGAATGCCACCGCTATCACGGCGCTTCCGCGATTAATTGTCGCCGGTCAGCAGACTTCGGGACGCGGACGAGGTGATCACGCTTGGTGGTCGCCTGAGGGTTGCTTGATGTCATCGATTGCGATTCATGCTCAACCGGAGCAAACTCGATGGCTACCCTATCTGGTTGCGGTTGCAATCGCTCGAACGCTCGATTGCAAACTTGGAGAGCTTGGTCGTTGCAAGATAAAATGGCCAAACGATATCTATGTCGATGATAGAAAAATTGCAGGCGTGTTGATCGAGCAACTCACATCTCAAGCTCGGTCAACTTGGTTAATCGGATCCGGGATTAACGTCGATGTGGACTTTACGGACGCACCCTCTCGCGTCCAGGCCCGCGCGATAAGCTTGAGCAGCTTGCTGGTACCCGACTTATTGGAATCTACCGTATCAGCATCTGACGCGAGTCGATCATTTAGCCGCGACGACTGGATGACGGAAATACTGACAACTTTCATTTTCAACCTTCGCGATCAGCTTTTATTGGCAGATGAAGATCCAAAAGCTTGGCATACGGAGTGGTCGAATCGTTGTTATTTGTTTCAAAAAACGATCGAAGCAAACGTTTCCGTCTGGGAAGAAAACTTTTCTGAAAACCCACCACTTGGTCTTAACGTAGGTATTTGTTTGGGATTGGATTGCGATGGCCAACTGCTTATCCGGCACGAATCGGGTAACATAGGAAGAATTGTCACGGGATCAGTACGAATTGTTTGAAATGGGATAGCGTAATTCGGTAACCATCTACATCCGCAATATCAGGAACGTTTTTGAATGCGATTTCGAAGTTACTTTTTTCCAGCATTTTTGTCCCTAATACTTATACTTATGCCGACACTTGTCACAGCCCAGGATACAGCCAGCAAGACCTTGCCAAAATCAGCTATTGAAAACTCAAAGCGCCCGATGGCGATTGAAGACCTTTATCGATTTCACCGAATCGCAGATGTGGATGTATCTCCGGACGGACGATGGATTGCGTATCAAGTTTCCGATGTCGACTTAGATAAGAATTCGACTCGCACCTCCATCTATCTTGCTTCGACGGACGGAAGCGTGACCCCGAGGGCTATCACGAATTCAGGGAAGAAAGATTCGCGGCCCCGATTTAGTCCTAACAGCAAGACAATACTCTTTCAGTCAAATCGATCCGGTTCGATGCAGATTTGGTCCATCGAGATCGATGGCGGAGAGGCTCGACAATTGACGACAATCGCAACCGAAGCAACTCAAGCATCCTGGTCTCCGGACGGTCGCTCGATTGCGTTTGCTTCCTCAGTCTTCCCTCAATTCTCAGAACTGCTATTCGAAGAGTCCAATGCAGCCAATAAAAAGCTCTTAGATCAACTCGCCACAAGCAATGTATCTGTCCGAATTGTGGATCGGTTGTTCTATCGACATTGGGACTCCTATGTCGAAGGGAAACGACAACATCTTTTCGTTCTTCAGCTTCGAGCCAACTCCACCGGCCTAGAACCAGCCAGTCCTCCTCGCGATGTAACTCCGGGTGATCGCGACGCGATTCCTACCTCGTCGACTTTTTCGTCAAGCCAAGATTATTGCTTTTCCAGCGACGGCAGTGCATTGATCTTTACCGCTCCGCCAAAGAAGGAGGAAGCTTGGAGCACCGCTTACGAGATCTGCCGTGTCGCAATCGACACGCCGACCACATCATGGCAATCCTTGACGCCCACCAATCAAGCTGCCGACAGCGGACCCAGGCTGTCGCCCAACGGCAAGTTTCTCGCGTGGAGATCTCAGAGCGTGCCTGGCTCGGAAGCAGATCGCTGGCAGCTTCGTATCAGCCCGATCAACCCCGATGGAACACTCGCTGCTTCAAAAGACGCTAGCGAAGGACAGTCACTGACGAGCGAACTCGATCTATCGGTAAACGACTTCGCTTGGTTAGACAACGCCCGCATCCTCTTTGCAACCGATCGCAACGCCGAGTATGAATTCTGGCAAGCTTCAATCGAACCGAATCAGAAACCACTGAAAGTGGACTTCCGTTCCGAGCGATTCGCAGGTGGGGTGATTATGTCGATCGCGAGTGCGGCGGGACAAACGGCGTTTGTTGCGTCGCGCATGGACCAACCTCCCGAAGTCTTCCTGAAGTCTGGTAATAAATCGGTCTCCAATCTCAGCCAAGCTAACACTGAGCTCTGCTCGCAAATTACCTGGGCTTCGCAAGAGTCGATCAATACGATTCCCATCGAAGGCGATCGCAAAATGCAGATGTGGATTTTAAAGCCACCTGGGTTTGATCCGAGCAAAAAGTACCCGGTTGTTTATCTGGTGCATGGTGGTCCTCAAGGAGCTTGGGAGAATGGCTGGAGCTTCCGATGGTGCCCACAAGCGTGGGCTGCGCGGGGTTATATAGTCGCGCTTCCCAATCCGCGTGGGTCGACTGGGTTTGGGCAAAAGTTCGTCGAAGAGATATCCGGTGATTGGGGTGGGAAATGTTATCGCGACTTGATGGCTGGTGCTGACTACTTGGAAACACTTCCCTACGTAGATCGTGATCGCATCGCCGCAGCCGGAGCGAGCTTCGGTGGGTACATGATGAATTGGTTCGCCGTCAACACGAATCGATTTAACTGCTTAATCACCCACTGCAGCGTATGGAACTTCGAAAGTATGTGGGGAACGACCGACGAACTTTGGTTTGATGAACACGAGCATGGCGGATTGCCTTGGGAGCACCCGGAACGTTACCGCGAGTACTCGCCACACGTGAAAGCCGGAGAGCTCGGGAAGTTCAAGACACCGATGCTTGTCATTCATAACGACCTCGACTTTCGCTGCCCTATTGGCCAAGGTCACGAACTATTTTCCGCTCTTCAACGTCAAGGCGTCCCAAGTCGCTTCGTCAACTTTACCAACGAAGGACACTGGGTCACCCAACCAGCCAACAGCCAACGCTGGCACCAAGAAGTCTTTGCATGGCTCAATAAGTATTGCCCTGCAAATCAATAGCAACTTTTCAGCAGTTTATCTCCACTGGAAACATGATCTTGATGATTCGTTCAATCGAGGCCCAACATGCTCACAATCGGCAGCGATAGTAATAGTCCGCCCAGACGTGGTGACCGTCCGGCTATTTCCGATACGGCAACTATTACCACCGCCGAAATGAAAATCTTGACTACGTAAA
>JANODQ010000628.1:0-9213 GCA_031412775.1 Pirellulaceae bacterium
ACAAACGCCTTCGGGAGCCTCGGGCAGATGCCAGAAAGCGAATGACAGGTTAAACTTACAACTTAATCAAGTGCCATTCCAAGCGAGGGCCCGCTTACCTATTTGCAACAACGGCTGCGATGATGGTTCGATCGCTCGGGCATGAGAGCCGGCTTGCTAACGGATTCTATATCGATCGCGATTCTTTCGACATCGCATCTGGCCAGCATCTGATTGGAAAAAAGCAGCTTCACTGGTGGCCGCAAATCTCTATCGACGGGTCGAATTGGATCAGCATCGAACCGACGCCTGGCTATTTATCGCCTCAAGAGAAATGGACTCTTTTCCAGCGAGCACAATGGGCTTGGAATGTCACAGCCCGATGGGTTCGTAACCATCCTTGGTTACTCATGGGAAGCATGTTAGGCTTCGCGATCGCGTATCGCAAACGATTACTCCTAGCAGACCAGGTAATGACAACAATAGTAAGCTTCATAGGGCAACTTTCGATCGAGCATCGAGTTTGTTGGTCACTTTGGTTAATGGACAAGCGAGCCAAGTTGGCGGGTTGTCCAAGGCCTTCTTCGAAGACGCAGCGTCAATGGTTCCAGCGAATGCAATTTCGAACAAGTGATTCTGATTCTCGTAACCAACCTAGGGCGTCCGACTCGATGGGTTATGTTTTAAAGGCTCAAGATGAACTTCTCTACTCGCCTTGTCGCAACGGATCTTCGAAAAAATCGATCCGCTCCCAAGACTTGGAGACACTCCGGCAATCGCTTGTGACACTCAATAATTTATGGACAGTTAAAGCAATGTGCAGTGCCAATATGCCGCAACAAATCGATGCCCCTAAGTTGAACCGCCCTCATGAATACGTTCCAGACTATGCCTCAATCCATTGAATCTGACAGCCAATACAAGTTGGCGATTGACGCGATTTCCCGACTTCGAGGCAATCTCAATCGAACACTACTCGGCAAAAAGTCGGTGGTTGAGATGGTCATTGCTTGCTTGCTCTCCAAGGGGCATCTGTTGTTCGATGATCTACCAGGGCTGGGGAAAACGACTCTCGCAAAATCGTTGGTAGCGTCGATCGGAGGAGAGCTGTCGCGAGTCCAATGCACTCCTGATCTTCTTCCGAGTGACATTACGGGCTTTAGCATCCTCAATCAAAAAACTCGCGAGTTCGAGTTTCGACCAGGACCGGTTTTTGCGGATGTGCTTCTAGCCGATGAGATCAATCGTGCCACACCGCGAACGCAAAGTGCTTTGTTCGAGGCGATGGCAGAACGACAAGTCACTGTGGATGGAGTGTCGCATCGATTGAGCAAAACATTCATGGTGATTGCAACTCAGAACCCAGTGGAGAGTCATGGCGCTTACCCACTTCCGGAAGCTCAGCTAGATCGATTCGCAATCAAGCTGCAAGTCGGATATCCCGATCGACAAAGTGAACTTGAGTTACTGGAATCGCAGATCGGTGTCGCTGGTGATCGCGTTGTTTCCTTGGAGACATGCTTTGAAGAGATCGATCTCCATGCGATCCAAGAAATGGTCGCCAAGGTAGCAGTCGAACTGCCTGTTCGGGAATACCTGGTGAATCTCTGTGCTTCGACGCGGACCCATAAAGCCGTTGTGTTAGGCTTGAGCCCAAGAGGTTTGATGATTTGGCAGCGGATGGCACAAGCGAACGCCTTTCTGAACCTTCGCGGCTTTACAACTCCCGATGACGTTCAAACGGTTTCTGGACCCGTACTGGAACTACGATTGACCGGTAGCTTCGACGATCCGAAAGCCACCATCGAGCAGATCTTTGACTCGGTCGCAGTCCCACACTGATTGATTTTTTTAGCAAAAATACTTAAAAAATACCCAACATCCGAATGGTCGCGTTGTTACACTCGGGATTCTTTGGAACGGGCGGTTACTCGGCGGTATTAATTTTGGGGCAAGAGATAGAATCCTCACCCACTAGATTTCACGATGTCGTTTTTTGCCCTTTTTTGTTTAGTCTGCTTCGCTATTGGTGTCACGTATATTTCATGGGCTGGTTACTGCCTCTGGAGATCCGAACCGAAATTGGAAGGCCGCGTGCGGTGTATCATCAAACACAAAGACAAAGCAAGAATTTCTTATACTCCGGTGGTCGAATTTGAGTGGAAAGGGGAAAAAATCGTTCTTGAAAATCTCCCCAAGCGTCGCGACCGTCCAGAATTTGAAGTCGGTGCAGCACTTCCGCTCTATTTCCCTTCGTACGCCCCGAGCCTCGCAAGACTAGAACCGGTTTCGATGCCGCTGGTGGCAGCCTCAGCGTTTGTATCAGTGCTGTGTTTGATAATGTCGATCTCATCACTATAGAGAATCGATGTCGTGGCAGATGTCGTAAGACATCTGAAGACTTCACCCCTTATTTCCATCGACATTTAAATTCTTACGAATTCAGCTACCACATCAGTTTGGATAAATCGTTAGTTGGCCATGCTTTCGTAGCCTTTGGGTAGAAGGTTTTTAGGCCATCGGAATCCGAGCCCTTGACCGGTCAATAATTCCGTTGGCACTACGCCGCCCATGATACGAAACATAGGTCGATAGAACTCTTCCCAAGCTTCGTTTCCAACTGGACAGTACTGCCGACCATTTCCTTCGACCGCAGTGATCGTAGGGATGTGGGCGGCAAGCGAAGCAGATTGCATGAACGATCCTCCGATGCAGGTAAGATCCTGCACGCAAAGGAACATCCCATAATGCTTTGCCGCTGCAGCCATCAAAAGGCTTTCGCTGATACCTTTGCACGCCTTGAGTGCCACTCCGGTGTAGCCCAATTGGCGAGCGATAAGAAGTGTTTCTTGATCCGTAAGCGACTCGTCAATCACAACTGGCTTCAATCGTCCGACGCGGTGCATCGTGATGTCTTTGCGGTTCTTTAAATCGCGAGCTGTAGGCTGCTCGATGTACTGAAGTCGCTCGAAGGCTGTTCGTGAGAGACGATCGATGCGTTCGATGAAGTCAATCACATAATCTTCGCTTGGACACGATTCATTGAAGTCTAAGGAATAGGACCATGGTCGTGATTGACCGCTAGCCGTTGCAAGCCGATCAACTTCAATGGTACGTCCAACGTCCCAGTCCAAATTGGTACCGCATAATTTGAGCTTCAAGTGCGTAAGCTGCTCGGCTTGGATCCACTCTTCCAAGGTCTCCGGCAATCCGTCACCAATTCGTCGACCGAGATCCGCCTCGGACAACGCATCCATCGCACCGACCAAATGGTACAACGCAAGTGTTTCTGCAGGTTTGGTTGATACGAAATCTGATAGGTGCATTCCGGCGAATTCGATACCAAGCCATGTATCCAAGTGCTGCGGAAGAAGTTCTCGGTCCAAGCATTGAAAACAGCTTCGACCATGCAGCCGACCAAAAGCATCATGAACAGCCGCATCCACACTAGAACAAGCGAGCATTACTGCCAAGTCGGGAATGGGTTCGCTGAGTTTCATTTGCGATGCTAATTCAACGGCCATGCTTTTGGCCTCTTCTTTCAGTCGCATGCCGAATTCAATCGGATGTGAACCAAAGTCGAGCGTGCCTGCGCGTTCGGTTATTCGATCGCACAGTCCTGCAACGATCAGCTTGACTTGCTCAGGAAGTATCGTCTTGCTTGGCCAAGCCCATGCCGTACCAAGGGTCATCTGTCCGATGCCACACGCTTTTTTCTTTTTGGATTTGTCCTCTAGAATCACACACGTTTGCTGAAGTGCCACGTCTTTTACGACTCGACCACCAAATTTCATCGGTGTGCGATATTCGAAGGAGGTTCTAGACGGAACAATTTCTGCGATCCGAAGTGAAGAAGTTTTAATCGCCATAATAAAATCTGAGCCCAACGTAAAGACGGAGAATCGAAGCGACGCAGTGTGGCATTTCGACCGCTCAAAAGCAACCGGCTACCAAGCGTTTGCTCTTTGATAATCCAGGATTTACTAGTTTAAGAGATCGGAAAGGCAGTAAAACGCCTCAAAAGACGATTTCTTCGGTTTCTTTTCTAGACGACTTTCTGTCGCACAGCCCAAACAGCGGCCTGTGTTCGATCCGAGACCGACAGCTTTCTCAGGACGTGCTGGACATGCTCCTTAACCGTTTCGTACCCAATTCCTAGTGACAGAGCGATTTCTTTGTTCGTCAAGCCATTGGCGAGGTGTTTTAGGACATCTAATTCTCGCTGAGTCAGCGATACATCGTCGAAAACAAAAGCGTTCTTTGCCCTCGTGCCAACGTTCGCGATTCGCTTTCGCTCCAAATTATCGATCGAGGATTCTCCCAACATTGCTTTTTCGATTGCAGTCGTCAACACAGCCAATCGCTGATCCTTGTAAACAATCGCCTTGGCCCCCAGGGCGATAGCGCGAGCCGCATAGGTTGGGTTTTCGTGGCCGCTGTAGACGACCACTCTCGCATCGGATTTCATCGTGAAGATCCTCTGGAGCAAATCAATTCCATCGATGCCTGGAAGTCGAATGTCCAGAATGATCACGTCGACTTTCAGTAACATCGAGTCGTCAAATGCTTGCTCGGCGGATTCGGCTTCACCTGTGACGATGTAACCACTCCGCTCAAGTAAAGTACGTAAGCCGATTCGAACGATTGGATGGTCGTCAACCAGATAGACCGACTGGGGCATCTAAACTATCTCCAAATCCACATTGGCGTTCCTTGATCAAACAACCAGGGAAACCAATCCTCGCCCCCTAAGAACAATTTAAAGAGGGTATCCGAACCGAGGCTGCGCCGCTATCACCCATACGACGCCCGCCACAACATTCGGATTTGGGCAAGTTCTTACCTTTGAGAAACCCCAATCCCGGAGTTTTCTGGTGTCAATGAAGCGGATTTCGGTTCCTCGGAGGCTCCATCGATTTTGCTAAGCTCGACATCTACTGAGTCTGAATCTTCGGCAAAATTCAAATTAATTGAATCAGCCATCCACGACGGATCTTGTAGAAGAACTAGTAGCTCATAAGCGGTCAAGTCTTGTCCGTCTGCATTGCCCCGGCTTAACAAAGTCGTCATTTTTCTTAAGCCGTAGTCGATTGCCTCGGGCGCCGTCGGGGAAACTGCTGCAAAGTCAACACCCGTGGATAGCGCCATTGGTACACTTTTCAGAAGCCAAACATCACCCCGCGTGCCATTAGTCATCGTGCCACCAGAAGATTCTTTCCCAGATTCTTTCTCAGATTCTTTCTCAGGCTCGGTGGCTTGAATGGCTACCATTTCAAACATTTCTGGTGATGCAAGTGTAGGTGGACGCTTTATTGCAAGGGAACAATCTGCCGCGAATGGATCGGCCAGGACGCAAGCCCCAAACACCCGCCGCAAATCTTGGCGAACAACCGGCAAATTTACAGGCGAATTTACAGGCGAAAAATCTGCCGAATATTCTGTTGAATTAGAGGTCAAATTTACGTCTAATTTAATCTCTCGAGCGTCCTCCTTTGGTGCGTTCTTACGTCCAGCCGCAGGAGAATTCCACCCAATCGCCAGCTTGATACCGTTTGACAACCAATGCTGATGCGCAAGTGCTTCGGTGTAGCCAGCCATAGTCATCGAAATTTGATTCATGACAGGAGTTGTTTGCTGAACGCGTTCCAATAGCAGCTTCTGTGCATCGAATTCATAGGAATCAACCAACATTTTGGCTTGATCAAATGCGTTGATGCAAGTTGCGGAGACTGCTGCTCGGGCACCTACTATCGAATCGAAAATCGAGTTCATGGGAACGTAATGAGTGATAGAACGCTCTACCACCGGAACAGGTGACGACTCGATCGTATTGGAGTCTTCGCCCGCCTCTATCGGGCTTTGCATTTTGGCGATGCTACTTATTTCAGCCATCACCGAAGCTTCGCTCACGTCGGGTGCTTCGCGAACTTCCGGTACTTCGAAGAAGTCGTAGGGGCGATATTCTTCTTCGTATAGCTTTGTGATTTGCAACCCGCTTGAGAACTGGTACGAGCTAAGCAAGTTATCGCGAGTAAATCGGTATCCCCAAGGTCGCACTTGGATAGCAGATTCGATCGCGGAGATTTCGATAATAAAGGATACTTTTGCTGGTGCTGGCTCTTCAGTAGTTGGTCTCCTAACTGGAAGTTCAGTAGCAAGCTCACACGCAGGCTGAGGTGATGAAAAGGGCGTTTTTCCTGAGCCGGCGGCAATAGCTTCGAGTGCTGTCTGGCAAATTGTGGCAAGGTCGAAACCCGTGGCTAGCGCCATCGGCTCAGGGTTCTTCATCTTAGTAGCAAGAGGAGTGTAGCTTTTAGCGAACTCTCCAGCATATTGATCCGCGGATGGTACATTTGGTATCGCGTTATGAGCAACAAAAACTTGGCTTTCATTCGTGAGCGAAGGAGTATCGCGGTCTGAGTCGAGAGCTCGCCATTCACATAAACGCATCTCGAAATCTTGCTGGATAATCGCAATAGTGTCGTTGTCGAGTAGGTCACAATTCATCAATTGAACAGACTCATGCAACGCAACGGTCGCAAGTGTACTAAATTTTTTGATATCGAATCCGCTCTCTGATGCTTCATCACTCAAGAGTGCATCGAAGCGGCTTAGCATGGGTGATTTGCAGCTTGCGGCGTCGTCTGCGTCGCCATGTCCGCCGGCAGCTTTGCCCGTTGTGTAAACCAAGATAATTAAAGCTGCCAAAATCGAACGCTTCAGCCACGCTAAACCAAAACCAATAGAGTCTCTTCGCATTGTCGAATGCCTCATCTAAATTACCTCTCAGCAATGTCTCTCGGCGAGCGAGAGAAAACGAAATTGTGAACTGCTGTGAATCGAGAAACGATTGGGTGGGATGTCTCCGGGACGGGATCGCCAAGTCGGTTCTGCACACATCATCTCATTCATTAATGAATGGGCATCCGATCCCTGAGACATGATGGATATCGAGCATCATGAGGATGAATCAATGATCAAAGTCAGCCTAAAGAAAAGATTCCCTTCTAAACGCTACAGGTTGCCCGACTCGCAAGGTTTGTGTCAGTGATGCAGTTCATGCAGTTCTGGGTTAGACTTCTACAGATGAATTGCGACGATTTTTCTTGACAGCCCCGCTAGCAACGCAACTAACTTCATGGAAATTTCTCAAACACCAGTCACCATCCTTTTGTTCGCACTGGCGAAAGAGCAGACAAGGAAAAGTTCTGTAGCCGTTACAATTTCGCTACCAACATCCGTGCGCGAGCTCAAAGAGAAACTGGCAAGTGAGTATCCGGCCCTCGCGCCACTGATTGCGATATCAAGGTTCGCTGTGGATCGTTCTTTTGTAAACGACGATCAAACGATTCATGGCAAAGAAGAAATCGCGATGATCCCGCCAGTAAGCGGTGGATAAATGAGAATCAAGCAACCTGTATGATGGGACCAAAATCCTGTCCTAGTATTCATTTGGGTTCCTGTTCGGGACAGTGGTCCCAAACTACCGTTTTCGATTCTGCACGCAACGCAGGCCTATACCTATGTTACTTCGCGATAATCCAAAGCGACTCGTCGGTTCGTATCAGCATGCGATCGGAGATCGCAGCGATGGTCGAGCGCACAGATTGCTCCAGGTCGACGCTTCCGATCAAAGCATAAGTTGATGATGCTTTCACGATCGACAGAATGCCATCAGCCGAGACGTTAATCAGCTTGCCACCAAGAATAACGGGAGATCCGGAAAAATTCCCACCAACGCGCTGGCTCCACTGATTTTTTCCGGTAGCAAGTTCGAAGCAAGATACGACTCCGTTGTCGGCCCATGTGTAGAGAAAATCGCCATCGACAATGGGTGTTGGCACATAGGACGCGGCTCGTTGGATTTGGTATTGAAGTGTCGGTGTTTCGGCGGCTAGTGAACTAAATTTAGCCGATTTCCAACCGACTGCGGACAGCACATTTCCGCCCCCACCCGAGCCTTCTGTCGCAATGAGTCGGCTTCCTGCCAAAATTGGAGACGAGCAAATTCGCTTTTGAAACATTGGAACGCTCCACAATTGCTTTCCGTCGGCAATGTCGATTGCAAAGAAGCCTTCCCCGGTGCTGGCGCAAAACAAGATGGACTTGGAATCATCGGATGCGATGCATGGGACGCCGTAACAAACGCGAGTGGTTTTGAGCGGGCGTTCCCAAACTTGACGACCAGTTTGTTTATCGTACGCGATCATTCGGTCTTCGCCCGGTTCGACTCCGGCTGGCAATTCCTCGGCGTCTTGGCTTGCGAACAGGAGGACACGATCACCAACAACGACCGGCGAGGTTCCAAAACCGTGTTGCGTTACCAGACGTCCCCAATCCACGCTCCAGCGTTCTTGACCATCATGCGTGAAGGCTTTCAGCATCGAGTGCGTGGGCGCACCCCATGCAACGTAAACTCCCGATTCATCTACGCAAGGCGTACTGGAAGCATACGAGCTCATCTTGTGAAGCGGATGTTGTTCCGAGGAATACGTTTTAGACCATCGGATTTTCCCACGCTGTATATCGATCGCAACTAGGGTCCGCTCGGCTGTGTCAGGGTTAGCGCAAAGAACGTATGCCGAATCGCCCCAAATCACGGGCGAACCATTTCCATTGCCAGGCAAAGGGACTTTGGCAACGATTTGATTTGGATTCCACGGAAGAGCGACTTGGAAATCTGCCAATCTTCCCTCGCCGTTGGGGCCCCGAAATCTCGGCCAGGACTCTTCCGCACTTCCGACGGCGCTCGACAATAGCCCGAAACTCAGTACGCATATGTAGCGAATTAAAGTTTGAATTTGCGTTGATACGTTAAGCTTTGCAGAAGGAGTCGTTTTCATCTTGTGTTTATCGAGACGCTCAAGAGCATCCGCCTTTAGTTAAACAGGAAATGGCAAATGTCGCCGTCTTGCATGATATAACTTTTTCCTTCGACTCGCAGCTTACCAGCAGCGCGAATCTCTTTTTCGCTTCGATAAGTTTCAAGATCCTCGAGGCAGTAAACCTCTACGCGAATAAATCCTTTCTCGAAGTCGGTGTGGATCACGCCGGCACCTTGCGGAGCGGTTGCACCGACCGGAATGGTCCAGGCTCTGACTTCCTTTTCGCCGGCCGTGAAGTAGCTTTGCAGTCCGAGCGTCTTGTAGGCCTCGCGTGCAACAACTTGTAACGCAGGTTCGGCAAGCCCAACTCCAGCGAGCATTTCCTCGCGGTCCGGCGATTCCATCTCCG
>JANODQ010000629.1:0-6901 GCA_031412775.1 Pirellulaceae bacterium
ACAACGGTGGCTTCGCGGCAGTCTCAGGGAACGTTCGGACCTCTGGTTCTCTCTACGCCGGGAATATTTCGTCGTTTGATGTTGGCTTCGGAGCCACCTCGATGGGACACAACCTTCTCACAACATCGATTTCAAGCGTCACGTTATCGCCGACCGATCGCCTACGTTCGGACCTTACTTCCTCGCTTGGTCCTCTCACTACACGAAACGGATACACCCCGGGTTACTCGCTTCTGTTTGGGAGCCCAGCGATCGATGCTCAGAACACTGGCACCGATGCAGTATTCGATCAATGGGGACAATTGCGTGTCAAACCGGACATAGGTGCATTAGAAGCCACATCGGCTTCAGTTTTAGGAACCGTCTTTGGTGATCTGGATGCAAATGACAACCGCGATACGAACGAACGGGGTGTAACGGGCACAAAAGTCTATGTCGATTTGAACAATGACGGCACCCAACAACCGAACGAACCTGCAACGATTACCGGCGACGCGAATGGTACTTTTGCCTTTGAGAATCTCTCTCCTGGGCTAACAAAGTTTCGATTGGACATCCCAAATGGTTGGACTCTCGGAGTCGACAGGACTAGGCGAATTACCAATGGATCGCTTGAGGGAAATGGCAATAGCAGTCAACCCACCTTCAACCGAAATGATGCGAGTATTGCTTTCGTTTCGACCGCGAACAATCTTGTCGCGGGTGACACGGGAAGCGATAGCGATGTCTTCGTCTGGAACGCTGCCTCAGACCGTCTCGATCGAATTCGCGTCAATGGGCTGAGCTTTACAAAGCCTTCGATAGTTGGTTCCGAAAGCGAATTCGTCCTGCTTCGTGAACCGAACGGTATCTATCTCTTTGATCGTCTTAGCGGAACGGCTAAAAACATCAGTGTCGGGCCCTCGGGAATAGAAGGGAATGGAACAGCCGACAGTCACAGCGCCAGCGAGGACGCACGATACATCGTGTATAGTTCCAGCGATCCCACAATTGACCCTCAGGATCCCAACACCGATAACGATGTTTTTCTCTACGATCGGATGACTCAAACAAATCGTGTCATCAGCCTGGGTCTTTCAGGTCAATCTGCCGATAACGAGAGCGAATCGCCTGTCATCAGCGGCGATGGACGACACATCGCATTCCGATCCGATGCGACTAATCTCATTACTAATGACAGGAACAATCGTTCTGATGTGTTTCTGTATGACCGACAGTCTGGTTCGATGAAGCGAATTAGCGTCGCCAATAATGGTACCGAAAGCGATGGTTTTTCGTTCGAGCCATCGATCAGTGGTGATGGAAGGTTCGTTGCGTTCCAATCACAAGCAACGAACCTCGTCGCGGCCGATACCAACGCCACTAGCGATCTATTTGTTGTGGATCTGACCGCTCCGGCCGCTTCGATTGTGAAGTTAAAAGTTCCATTTATTAATACCAGCAACGGGATCTATCGCCCACAACTGAGCTATGACGGTCGCTATGTAACCTTCGAATCACGAAACTACATTTCGGACTCATTAGATACCAGTTTCAATCGCGGTGTTTATGTTTATGACATGAAAACGAATGAGTACCGGCGTGTCGACCTGGCAATCAGTGGTGGGCAGTCTGGATCTAGTCGAAGTTCCGGTAACAGCGCGATGCCCACACTTTCGCGAGATGGAACGCAGATCACGTTTGCTTCCACACTTAGTGATCTCGTCGAAAGCGACACGAATGCTTTTCGCGATATCTTTGTCGTGCCGAACCCCTTTGAAGCTAACAGCCGAGTCCTGACCCTTCGTGCTGGACAAACCGATGTCCGATTGGATGTAGGTATAGTACCTGGTCCAGGAGAGATCAGCGGAAGACTTTTCCAAGACTTGTCCGGCAATGGTATTTTTGATCCAAGCGAACCTGTCTTTCCTGGTCAAAATGTCTATCTGGATATGAATAGAAACGGGAATAGAGATGTCGAAGAGCCAGTGGTACTCAGTGACATCAACGGAATTTACGCATTCAAACAAATCAATTCCTTTCGCGAATATGCTATTGGTGTCGAAATACCTTCTGATTTTGAATTGCGAACTCCAAGCAGTAGTTCGAATGGCTTTTGGAATCTATTCTTGCCAGTTTCTGGCCTCATAGCCGATCGAGATTTTACATTTGAACCAGCTACAATAATTGGCCAATCAGAGAATGCTCGCGTCGCGGGTGTTGTCTTCGTCGATCGCAATGGTGATGGAATTCAACAGGCAAACGAAGTTGGTCTTCCCAACATTACTGTCTATTTGGATCTGGATGGAGACGAAGTTCGTGATTTCAATGAACCTCGAACCACCACAACCGAAACCGGTAGCTATGCAATTACCAACCTAGGGAATCGACCTTACGCACTTCGTACGATTGTCGACACGGGTATGCGGCAGGTATCGCCGATTGGTACGAAGTTCTCCACGATAACGTATGCTCTTTCCAATGCATCAAGCTTACTAAGCAATCCTCAAGCGGTCCTGGTTGACGATTTCGACAATGCAAATGGGGACGATATCGTCGTGGCACTCTACTCGGGAAATTTCATTGCGATTCGACTCAATGATGGAAGTGGAAGATTCCCATCCACCTCGACCTCTATCGCACTTGGGCCTAAGGGTAATGGTCCTATCGCTTTGGTCAGTGGCGATCTGAACGGAAATGGATCGAAGGATCTTGTGTCGGCGAACTTTTTAAATGGAACTGCAACTGTTCTTCTGGACTACGGAACAGGTGGCTTTCAGTCGCAACAAACCTTCCCTGTCAACAATACACCGATCGATGTTGTCACTGGCGACTTTGATTCCGATTCGGACTTGGATCTGCTATTTGCCAATTCCTCGATGGATCGACTCACTCTCGTTCGCAACGATGGGACGGGCAACTTTGATTACTCAGGAAACGGCGTATCGCAAGTAATTAGTACGGGTGGATTCAAGCCTAATGCCTTAGTCACCGGTAGGTTTAATAATGATGCGTTCCTGGACGTCGCATTTACGAGTACAAGCGGCCCCAATGGTCGCGGTAGTATCGGCATTTTAATGGGGCGAGGTAATGGGACGTTCGCTTCACCAGTAATCTATCAAGTAGGGATTACTCCTACGGACCTTACTAGTGGTGACTTCAACAAAGACGGTTATCTCGATTTAGCAGTAGCGAACATCGCTTCCAATACACTAACGCTATGGATGGGATCGAGCACAGGAGAGTTCCGTGATTCGACAACGTTGGCTGTTGGTCTGGGACCGATTCAGGTTTCGTCAAGAGATATCGATGAAGATGGTGACGTTGACTTATTGAGCAGCAACCTCCAATCGCAATCGATCTCGATCCTTCGCAATCGTCAATCTCAAGGAAAATCCGGCTTCGAGCCAGCCGACAATCTAGGAGTTGGGCAATTCTCCACATCACCGCGACTTGCCTTCGCGACCGGCGACTTAGATGGCTCGGGAACAATTGATTTTGCGATCGTCAACAGCCAGAGCAATGATTTGCGAGTCATGACTAATGTCTTGGTCCCCGGAGCACATCGTGTTCAAGCCAATGGGGTTGAAGCGATCAGTGATTTGAATTTCTCCATTCAATCTTTAAATGTGACTCCATCGCTTGATCCGATCGCCGACCGATTAGGTATTCAGGAGGATGCGGAAACTCAAACAATTGAACTAACCGGAATTGCTGCTGGTCGACCTGCCGGGCCTCCACTTCGTATCGCTGCGACCAGTTCGAACGTCAATCTGATTCCAACTCCTGAAATCGTTTATGTGGGCGGTGCGGATCGAGGTACTCTGCGATTCCGATCTCTCCAAGATGCATTCGGGGGCAGCACGATTGTCGTGTCTGTTCTAGATGCGGGAATCGATGGGCAGTTCAATACTCCAGATGATGTTTCGATTCAAAGAAGTTTCACGGCAAGCGTCCAAGGGGTGAATGATGCACCTGTGATTGAAATCGGTGGAAACCAAACTGTTCAAGCAACGGGCGTTGCAACAACGATTGCGAACTTCATTTCTAGCTATTCTCCGGGAGGCGGAACAGCCGAGTCTAACCAACTGCTATCGGCTTACGAAGTGGTTGTAGATCGACCAGACCTTTTTCAAAGTCAACCAACGATCGACTTGGTGGGGACCCTTCGCTTCCAATCTTCGCTTGGAAAGATTGGCTTGGCGAATGTCACCGTGAGAGCTCGCGACAATGGTGGTACCGAGCGCGGTGGTGTGGATCGATCCGCACCGAAGGTCTTTCAGATTGAATTCATAGCTGCCGATCTCTCTGCACCGGTTCCAATCATCGAGACCGACGAACCGAACCCAACCGCTCGATCAACATTCCAGATTCGAATCAAGTTTGGTGAACCAGTCACTGGCTTCGAGCTGAATGACTTGGTTTTAGCCAACGCAACAGCGTCTTCACTCGTGGAAACACAACCCGGCAGCTACACTGCGATGATTCAAGCGGCTGGTGATGGAATTGTCGTTGTTGGACTTTCCGCAGGCGTTGTACAAGACTTGTCAGGCAACCCAAATACGGCACCTAGCCCATTGATCTTATCAGTCGATTCGGGTGCAGCATTTGCTCCTTTTATCAATGCGATTGGAACGGCGATCACGTCGCAGCGGCAACTGCGGGTGAGCATAGACTTCGGTCGCAAAGTCACCGGTTTCGAATCGTCGGATATCGTTCTTACAAACGCACGAGCGACACAACTGATCGATCGCTCCAATGGAACCTATGAACTGATTTTGGAAGCGATTCAGGAGGGAGTGGTTTCGATCGATTTGCCCGCCAGCCGCGTTCTTGATTTAGTGGGTACCGCCAACCGAATGGCCGCTACTTATTTGATGGCCTACGTCGACCTGTCACTACCGGGGCCAGTTGTTTTGGGGATCGGTATGCTGGGCGAGCATTCCTTAGAGATTGCTTCCGACGAAATTCGTATTGTCCGAGGGACTGAGCGACTCTTCACTTGGCAACGATCGGCGAGAAATGGTTTACGAGTGATCGATGGGGCGGGACTGGATGTCTATCGAATCAATGACTTTCGCACCATCCCGTTCCCGATGGTTCGATACGATTCGGCTACCAAGCAGCTATTCTCAGAAGTCAAGATTGGAGACGCCGAGGGAACCGCCGCAGGTTGGCTGCTCACAGAGAGTCGCCTAGTAGTCGGTATTGTGACCCACCAGTTCTCGCGGTCCACCACTATTATCAATATGCAATCGGAAATGACTCACAAAAATCCCTTCAATGCGCTCGATGTGAATGGAGACGGGTTCGTATCGCCTTTGGATGCGCTGATTACGATCAACCGGCTGAATGAAAGATCGCAAGGATCAAGCGGCCCTGGGCTGCCGCCGTTTGATCCCAACAAACCGTCTCCATACTTTTTCTACGACACGAACGGAAACGGAAGTATTGAACCGCTAGACGTCCTTTTGGTCATTAACTTCCTCAATAGATCGGCGATCTAGCTTATCCGAAAAGGGGTCCGAACCTAGCCTGATGAAAATCAGTTATTCCTTGAGCCTGAGGTGCTAGCGGACTCCGTTAGGCACCGCTTAATGGCAACCAATTCGTTCTCGGCTAGCGCCTCAGACTCAATTTTGATAAGACCTCTTTTCGGCTAGGCTCTTTATCTCCGGACCGGTTACTATGCCAAAAACCTGGAATTTTGTATGGAACGCAAAGCCCTTATCCTAGAGTTTTTGATACACTAGGGCTTCGGTGAGAGGACGATTCTCTGCCTAAAACGTTGTTCTAGGATACTTTCTGTCGGGGCAGGAACTTTCTATGCGACTCGAGTTCGCAATCCAAAAAAGCCGGTCAGCTCAAATTGCTTCGTGGCAGCACATGGTTCGATCATTGATCGCATCGGGCAATGGGATCCATCTCTTCAATCGCCTTCAGCTCGATATCAACTCTGACACGCTGGCAGGAACGTGTGCGCTTTCCATGAGGCTTGACCTATGACAAACAACACTGCGACAAACAACACTGCCCCAGTGCTTGACATCAACGCGTCTCGCCAGTTCACCAACTGGATGCTCGAGCAAAAGCTCAGCTTGAGTTTTACTACTTACCAAGCGGGCAAATTATTTCTGTTGGGACTACAGCCAAATGGCAGGCTGTCCGTATTTGAACGGACGTTCAATCGATGCCTGGGACTGTGGGGCGATGGACAAACGCTTTGGATGACATCTTTGTATCAATTGTTGCGATTCGAAAATGTGCTGGAGCGAGGGCAATCGGCCTCGGGCTATGATCGACTGTATGTGCCTCAAGTTGCCTATACCACCGGCGACTTGGACATCCACGATCTGGCCGTTGAGGAAAGTGGTCGAGTCGTATTTGTAAATACGCTGTTTGGTTGTCTGGCGACGATCAGCGATACGCACAGTTTTACTCCCCTGTGGAAGCCACCATTCATCAGCAAACTAGCTGCTGAAGATCGTTGTCATCTCAACGGATTGGCCCTCGAAAATGGCAAATCAAAATATGTCACGGCGGTTAGCCAGTCGGATGTGGCTGACGGTTGGCGAGACCGTCGCCACGATGGTGGATGTGTGATTGATGTCCAGTCCAATGAGGTCATTGCTACAGGCCTTTCAATGCCCCATTCGCCGCGAGTCTATCGCGACAAGTTGTGGTTGTTGAATTCAGGCACTGGTCACTTTGGATTTGTCGATCATGCGACCGGTAAGTTCGAAAAGGTTGCATTCTTGCCTGGCTATCTGCGAGGCTTGGCCTTTCATGGCGATTTCGCAAGTGTTGGTACATCAAAGTCACGCGAGAACAAAACCTTTTCAGGGCTCGAGTTAGACGACAACCTGAAATTGGCGGACGCAGAAGCACGCTGTGGAGTCCACGTGATTGATCTGAACAGCGG
>JANODQ010000630.1:0-3976 GCA_031412775.1 Pirellulaceae bacterium
AACGTAGCGCCAGAGTCTTGGGCTAGGAATGTTACTTGGACAGCGTTAGGGTTATTTAAGGTATCACTTCCTGGATTGGTGATATTAATAATAACCTGGTTTGCGAACGAACCAGTTGTTGCTTGAATAGCTCCTGCGCCCGCGATATTAAATCGCGACCCGTCCTGCCCAATCGTAAAGCCTAAATTATTTTGAACCGTAAATTGCGGTCCGCTCAAGTTCATCGCAGCTTGCAACGCAGTTGCAAACTGTGTGTTATTCACACCTGTGTTATAAAGAATTGGCCTCGCACCCGCTCGAACCGGAGTAGAGTCGGATTGAATTTCAAATGTTTGACCGTTACTTAGAGTAAACGTAGACCCATCCGCTAAGAAAGGTCCATTGGTCGGGTCCAACGTCAGCCGAAACTCAGGCCCCGAATCAAATTCAAATGTACGAGTTTGGCCTGTTGGTAAAAGAATGGCAAAATTATTGCCGTCGTTAAGCACCGAAGTCGTGCTCGGGGGAATCGCGGTTGAGTTGAAGGTTGTCGCGTCAATAAAGGTCAGTCGAAGTGAAGGCAGCCCGGAGGGAGTCGTCGTGTCGATGTAACCTAGCTCATCGACCTCGGTGCCATTGCCCCGAATGAAGTCGACGCCGTTGAATGTTCCGTTGAAATTTCCTGTTCCAATTGCCGCGCCGGTGTCGGGATTGAATCGGTACACGACATTCGTTCCGCGGGCCTCGATAGGTAACCGCGTTGCCTGCACACCATCCGTAAGCGGATTCGTAACCGGCCTGTTGCCAACGGCCAAACCGACTTCAGGTCCACCGAACGCAGGATTCGTAAAGCCAAAGTTGCCAAACGCGACTGCTTCGATATTGAACCCAACATTTGCCGCCGTGAGGGCCGATTGACCGATAAGGAAGGACGTTTGCAATTCTAGTGTACCCGCTGAAGTTGCTACCCCTGTTGCATCGTCAAGGTGAAAATAGTTTACCGCCCCGTCGGCATCGACGCCTGCTGGGATTGTCAATACGCGGTTGAATCCACGCAGGTCACCATTGTACCGAAAAGCAATATCATTTACGTCTTGACCGTTTGTACCAACAAAGTCCGAAGTACCAGTCATTGGGTTTGCGATAAAAATATTCGTGCCGTTTAACCCACCGTCCGTACTCAGATACAACGCAACATCACTTAGAGAAAATGGCACAGCAGCCGACGCGGCTGGTAAAAAGTTAGTTGTCACTGGTAGCTGAGCAGTCGAACCACCAACGGAACTAACGCGATCTTCAACAATCCATTGAGCGTTGTTTGATGGTTGCAGTCGCAGTAATGGATTTCCATTGGTTGGATCATTAAAGGCAGCAATTTGCGTTGGAATACGACCTTGATTTGTGATAGCGATGAAGTATCTTCCAGATGAAATTGTACTCCCTGCCGCACCGAGTTCGATTGGTCCCAAGAATGGGTCAAGCGTTCCCGCTGAACCTCGACTGAGATCCGAGTTGTCGGCACCTTTTAAGGCTCCGGCGCGATCGTCAAGGATGTTGCTATTGAGCCCCTGACTGAGTAAATTGCCCACTTCATTAAACAAGTAAACTGACGTATCCGGACGACCAATGCCGTCTGCATAATCAACGTCAAAGACGGTAGAGAAGTATCGCTGTAAGTCCGTTTGCAAGACTTGATAGTCAAGCGTAAATGTGTACCAATCGACATCCGTTGGCGAGGAAAGATTGCCTGCAACACTAATCGTCGCACGATCTGTTTGCAGCAAATTACCCAGCTCTTGAGCTGTCGCAAACGAGTTGTTACTGGGAGCTGTTGCTGTATCTACCTGTTCTGCAGCTTCTCCAAGAAGCGGCGAGTGTCGGGGAACTCCGGCTAAATCAATACCGGTCGTAGCGTAGCGAATATCCGCAAAACTAACCGAAGCTCCCGGAAATTCTTGAGCCTCGGTGAGGCGAATTTGCAGCTGGTAAGCCCCTTTGGATTTGCCATTAGTGGCACTCCTGGAATCCAATACGCCTGCTTGCGAGGAATCACTGCTTCGAACTCGAACTTGATAGAGCGTGTTTCTGGAATTGCCAGGAAGAATGATTCGGAAACCAGCATCTTTGGGATTGGTACTGTACAAATCTTTTGCTTGACCACGTGAATCGCTCGGGAAAGTTTGAATAGCAGACTTACGAAGCGGATTCGCTACGATTTGTCGTCCGGTCGCCGGATCAATCGCCGCAAAGGCGACAACTCCAGCAGATTCTTCGGAGAAACTATTGTCGGACGATGCCAAAATGTTTCCATTGGCGTCAATCAACTCCACTACTGTGTCCAGACTGTTGCTTGTTCGATCAATGTCGAGCCAAACTTCGGTCCCGCTGTCGGCATAGAAAGAGTAAACATCGCGATCCGACGGACGATTGATTACGCCCTGAATTTGATAACCCAATCTCGCATTCTCGTCACCGGCTTTTGCGGATGAGGCAAGAGTTCCGAGCATTTGACCTGTGCTAGGGTTATCGTTGGATGTAGACGCATTACCTGGAGAAGTTTGCTCGTTCCTCGCCTCTGCACTTGTTTGCGAAGACTCTCGTTCGGTCACTACTGAAACATTACGATCATTCGCACCGGTTTCAATTAGCAAGCCACGCCAGCCACCCGGAGCAACAGCGTTTTGCACTTCTCTCGGTAACAGTTCTAAGAATGTGGTAATGGTCGAAGTCGTCGCTGTGGGATCGACATCCCACGCAAAAGCAGTCGTAACGTCGGCAGGCCCAAACGCCGTGCCTATCGTTGCATCATTAAACTGTGGAAGGTTTGCTTGATTAATATTCCCAGCAATCGAGTAGGTTGTTCCGGCTCCTGTAATCGCAAAATCAAGGGTAGGAAATTGGTCGGCAGCCCAACCTGTGTAGGTTGCGTTGATCAGTCCATCGCCAGGAAGATAAACTCCACCATGCGAGAACCCAACGCGTTCACCCCCGTCAATCGTAAATGCTCTGAAATCTGCTTCACCCGGAGTCCCCGTAGTGAATAGCAAATCATCCGAAGGAGAAAGAATGTCTTCATCCAAATAGTTTACGAAACGCAGTGCGCCAAGACTTGCTGTACTTGTAAACGTAACTGTGTTTACTAATTGAGCTACACCATTTTCAAACGAGCTTCGGGCTCGCCAACTGACCACTGCGCCACCGTTGCCAACAAAGGAACCTTCACTGATTACCACATCTGGGGCAATAAGGGTCGGCTGAAGCGTGATGGTGGTATTGGCTAGACTTATTGCTCCACCATCTGCACCTAAATCGATATAATTCCGGAATGCAAAAATCACGTTTGCATTTGTTAAAAGCTGAGTCGCTCCTTGTGCCGTGATACCGCTATTCAAAGCACCCCCACCCGCTGCAGGTGTATACTCAAAGTGACCAACAACATTTGTCGCGACGTCATTATCAATCGTCACTCCACGATTTACTTCACCGATGGTTGGTAGCGTCGTCGTTGATTGGAAAGCACCGTTGTTGTCCGTGTCAGTGACAGGTATTCCCGTCGGAGTGAACCCAGCACCTACAGAGTCATCATCGATTGTCGTTAAGAT
Organism: Pirellulaceae bacterium; assembly: GCA_031412775.1. GTDB lineage: Bacteria > Planctomycetota > Planctomycetia > Pirellulales > Pirellulaceae > JAIYDQ01. The sequence continues at coordinate 3,582 of JANODQ010000630.1, forward strand.
GACTGGGAAATTAGGAACACCAACAATCTGAACACTTCCACCAATTCGATCTGCAATATCTAGGTTCCGTCCGGTCGCAGTAATACCCTTAGTTACGGTCGAATCGCTACCGCCGAACTTCACCACAAGACTTGACGAACTATTGCTCTTCAGTCTCAGTCCACCATAGGTGTAAAGATTCGACGAGATGATTTCATCTCGAACTACGTGAACGATATCAGCGTCATCCCAAACACTTTCCGTTGTAATCGTCTGGCCGCGAACGATCATTCCATTGACACCGTTATTCGCCAATTCATTACCAGCGATCATCGGACCTTGATTGTCAATTCGTGCCGTATCCTTGCTTCGTGTTGACTGCACAAACCCTGACTGGCGTCCCTTATCGACTACGT
>JANODQ010000631.1:0-2575 GCA_031412775.1 Pirellulaceae bacterium
AAAGCAACCACCGATTCCTTATCCAGCGGCACATTCTCGCCATATTTGGGTCGGTGAAATTGCCGATATTTGTTAAACCATACCTGCCGCCAGTGATCACGTCGTTCGAAGAAAGATCCTTGGTCCTCCCTTGCTACGTAACCCTTCGATGAAGCATGCATCCCAGCTTTCAGATTCGTCATCTCGCGACTCCTGTTAATTCACGATCGCCCAACCACTCTTAACATACAGTCAAAAGTAATTACATAACTCACTTCTGTACACCATAACAGGTTTTTTAATGTTCATAAATACTGTGTACAGTAGGACAATCCATTTTTCCGGCGGAATTTTTTACCACCCAACACGGGTGCTGATAAAAATTCGCGGTGTTGTTGGACGCAATCCAAGATTAAACAAGATTAAGATTAAAAATTGGCAATGACGCAAAAGGCGACGCCTTCGGAGTGCAAACGCGATGTAAAATCCGGTTCACGTTCGGAAGTCACTGGCATAGTACGACGCGTCGACAACATCGCATGGCGACGCCACGATAGCTAATCGGATAAGACCTAAACCTAAGGAGTAGAAGACCTATGGAAATTGAGTCATTCATCAATACGTTAAGTCCCCAGCAACAACAAGTCGCTTTTGATCTTCTCTGGCAACGTCTTGCTTCTGATTCGCAAGCACTCGATTCACCTGCTTGGCATGGGGATGTACTCGCCTACCGCACAGAGAATCCGAGTAACCTACCAAACATGTCTGTCGCCGAAGCAAAGACAGCAGTGAAACGGCTTATCGATGAACGTCGAAATTCGCAATGAGGCACATATGGATATTGCCGAAGGTGTTGCATTTTATGAACGGCAAAGCTTCAGGGCTGGCGATTACTTTTTCCAGCGAATTTTCCAGGACATTGAGTCGCTGGGTGAAACTGCTGGCATCCATGAGACACATTTTGGATACCATCGCAAAATCGCCACTCGTCACCCATTTTTGATTTATTACCGATTCATCGCGACAGGCGTGGAGGTGGTTGCTGTTCTCGATGGTCGTTCATTACCGGCTGATTTGGATGCGTTGCTTGGGCAACGTTAAGGCGAACACATACATGCATTGCGAGTGTGACTAAATGGGCTATGCGCCAATGAGCCGCTTTTTGAATTCCGATTCTTTGCTATCACTCCTTAAGCGATGACGGTCCATGAACTACTGTCGTCCCCGGCAGAAACCTGAAGTGACTTTTGCAGCAAAGTATGCAACCGCGATCCCGCTTATCTTGTTACAAACCACCAAATTGTGAAGTTTGAATCTACCCGACGAGAAAACGAAGACCCCTCTGCAGTGTATTAATTTATCTCGGATAACACCGGAAATTCCTTGTTATACCGAATTGATCTCGGTATAAAACATATTCTCCCGAGATGATCTTGGGTGAATAAGAAGTTCTGCCAATCAAAGCTCGAATCCTAGTATGCATCCCAATACGAAAATAGATCTCGCAATCGCGGGATTCGGAATTGTGGCGTCAACGGCTTTCGTATCAACAGACGGGAATGGGCAAAATCCAATACCTGTCTTAATGTTAATGGCTTTCGTTGCTTTGGCTTCCTGTGTCCTTTCATTTGCAATAGCGAAATTTGTTTCATCGGTGCCGCTAGCCGTATGCGCTACGATCGTAACTACATACATGGCTTTCCTCATTTACTTCATGTACAGTTTCGCGTCGCTCCAGCACGCAAGTCATCATGCTGTTGAGGAATTCGCATTAGTGCCCATTGTGTTCACCGTGGTTACTGCACCGACAGTTGTTCTTTCTTCGATAGGATTTGGTAGAATTGCGAATCGATGTTTTCATTGGAACGATGATGCAATGGTGTCGCAGGGTAGCAATAAATTGTGAGGCAATTGGAAGAACAATTCGGTGCACCGAAGTCCGCCACAGGGTGTCATTAAGAAATCAGGTTCACTTTGGCGGACATCGGTGACCTTTACGTTATGCTATTAGTCGCCGAAACCCCGATCGTTGAGGAAACATAGAAGGCAACACCCATAACAGGCATTGTTGAAAATCAAATATCCCAATTGAGATTGGAGCTATTGTGAGCTCTTTTAGTGGACTTGTTTTAGTTTTTGTCGCGTCGTTATGCTTGGCAGTAAGAACAGCTAATGGGGGTTTTCCTGAACCTTTCTATATCAACGTAGACGGGCGAAGAACGTTCGTTGGAGATACAGATCAACCTAATTCCCAGACCTTTACCAGCATATTGCAATCTCAACTAAAAAATGCAAGAATCAAATTCGAAAATCACTCCAAGCTTTTCGCAAAAAGATCGACGGACATTTCTTTAGCCGGGTCGATCACATTCTCAATCGGAGACCTTCCGGATATTCTATTGAGTACACTGAGATTGATCTACACTCCTGAAGTCCCAAGCAAGTTTGGGCCGCCCGAAGGTTGGGATTGGAAATTGCATCCCGAAGATGCCTCTGCGATTATAGACTATTACGAGAAAATTGAAGGTCCAACTTACCTTCGTCGACAGCAACTCAAATCTGTTCGCTCTTGGGCACCTGTACTCGCGTATGGAGC
>JANODQ010000632.1:0-2956 GCA_031412775.1 Pirellulaceae bacterium
CAAGTTTACCCTGGCGATAGAATACGAGCTGGGAAAACAATCTTTGAAGTCACCCAAGAGGCTCCCGCCTCGCTACCGAAGGTTGGTTCATCTGTTCAAGTTGCACTCGAACGACTGACAATCACTGCCGAAAACGGCGATGAGAGGTTAATTGGTTTGGGTGAGCGGTTGACTGTTGGGCGAACTGACATGTCTGCTTGGGTTTTCCCCCAAGATCTTAAGATGTCGAGTGCTCATTTCTCGATTGAGTTTCAAGGCAAATTCTGGGAACTCAGAGATCTCAATAGTACCAACGGTACGATCATTAATCATAAAAAGATGACGAACTCGCCGCTGCAATCAGGCGATTCCATCATTGCAGGCTCGACACGATTTAGCATCACGATCATCAGCCCGGAACCGCCAAAACCCCGTTCAAACACCGATATCGTTGTTCCCACCGTTTTCACTCAGAAACCGCTAGTTGATAGTAGCATCCGTGAGACTACGGATTGGTTTGCGACTCCCCCGGTTCCGACGGTTGTCGATAAATCAGACTTAGGAAAACCTGTAGTCAAGCCATCCCTTCCATTCCGTATCACCTTGCATTGCTTGACGGAGCCGGCTTTGTCGGCAGACTACGACCGGGGGCAAGAAATTACTTTCGGGCGCGATCCGCACAACGATTTGGCGTTTCCATTTGACCCGCTAATCTCGGGATCTCATGCAAGATTGAGAGTGATGAATAATCAAGTTATTCTTCAAGACTTACAGAGTACCAACGGAACACTCGTGAATGGGGTTCGAATTCAAGAGGAAGTACTCCCACATGGTATAAGATTCACGATTGGAAAGCAGCAATTCCAGATTGGATTCGTTGGTCAGAACTTCATAGCAGAACCGATGCAAGCACCGCTGCCTTCCGTCGGTGCCAACGAGCCGGATAGGACGACAACATCGCTTTCCAACGATGATTTCAAAAAAACAGTTCAGCCGAAAATCAGATCTGTCACTAATCGACTACCCATTGGAATCGACGGCGACCTTCCGATCGCGGACTTAGAAATTCCATTTGAATCATTTCAGTGCGGATCCGGTTTAATGCTCTTTGGCGGATGCCTTCCATCTTTCGATCCGATTGACATCGCGAGAAGGCTCACGCTCGCTACGCCAGGTTGGCTAATACACTCGAAAACCGCAGAGCAAAGCAATTCGGATCCAGGTAATGAACAGCAAACATTTGAAGGTGAGCTATCGATGGATCTTCTTTCAGCAACGGATCCCAGTTGGATGATTCCGTGGAGCCAGAAATGGGGGACTCAAAAAACCTTAGTCGTATACTCGCGCAGCGAACCGAAGAATATTAAGGATTCGATCAAGAGTATTTGTGAGGCATTGGATTTTGGAACGAATGAGATACCCGCACACGACAAGATGTTTGAGTTTCTTGCGAATCGATTGAGTGACACCATCAACCGGATCTTCGCACCGCTGGATGCGGTGTTGATTGAGTTGCACTCTGGTAAGCAGTGGGCTTACTTTGCACCCAAAGATATGGAAGCCACTTTGTGCCAGCTTCGCTTTCGAAAGAAACATCGCTGGTAAATCGAAGTGACTATCGAGCCATGTGGCTGCATTCGACGCAGCAGCAGACCTTCTTCGGGATCATACGAACGACTTCAACTTCGTAAACTTCCTTCTCGATTTTCGGTACGTTGACCATGACTTTTCGAGTCTTTTCCATCGGTTCAAGCTTCATCACGGTTTCTTCGCCGCAGTCAATAACTTGCTTTTTCGGCGTTTTCACGCAATAGAATATATCCTTGGTTGTCTTTTCGAAAATCAACTGTGGTTCGCAACCTTGTTCGGTTGTGAAGCTGTCTTCGAGGGTCGTTTTTTCACATGTGCAAGTTTTCTCTACACAAACGGGACCGCATTCAGTGCAGACCTCTTCTACAATCTTCTTCTCGACAAGCTCGGTGTGCGGAACCTTGATCTTCTTGAGGATGGTCTTTGGATTCTCGACTAGCTTACCTTCGGTGACTGTAATTGTTTTTGTTTTCACTTCGTCGGCTAGGTAACAGCACTCTTTGGTAATTTTCTTTGTCTCTGGCTTGACATAGAAACAGGTGTACTTCTCTTCTTTTTCTTCGCATGTCATCACGACGTGATTGCGGGACCTTTTTTCCGTGATGACGGTTGGCACCATAATCGTTTTCTCGACCAAGACATGCTCTGGGCATCCTTTGCCGCATCGATCGCATTTGTTCAAAAGTCCATTCGCGAAAGTGCTGACAGGACCAGCAACCAACAAGGATAGAGAAGCCAATATGAGTGTTGCTAAACTGACACTGAAGTACTTGCGATCCATCATCGTACCTATTGCCCGAAAATGTGTTTAAGTGAATACGCTGGATCAGCGGGGAACCATTGCATCCCGTTTCGATCCGTGAAATCTCACCTACCACTCGTTGCGAAGAGATTGCGTCATTTTTGGTAATCGGACTACGTAGGTACAATACATGCGTAGGAGTGAGAGAAATGTTTCGTCCTAGTGGGCAAAACTGGTAGCGACTTTCAAAATATTCCGACAATGCGGATTGTCCGAACACAACCGATCACTAGCTAAGGCTTTTCACCTACTCGCACGACTAAATTCAGCGACTTGGAGGAGCGACGAATGTCTAGTTGTAGTAGCTCACCTGGAGTCGTGAATGCGATTTGTCGAGCGAGGTCGTATTGACTCTCGATAGGCGTTCCGTTGCAGCCGGTGCAGATATCACCTGCCAGAAGGCCAGCGGCTTTTGCGGGTATCTTGTCGTCGTCGCCTGGCTCCAGCCACTCGATGTACGCCCCCCTCAAGCCCTCTAGCCCAGATTTCCTAGCCCTTTCGGGCGTGACCTGCCCCAATCTCGCCCCAATCCAACCCCGAATCACTTTTCCTGTCTCGATCAGTTGAGTAGTAACAGGACTTGCA
>JANODQ010000633.1:0-6336 GCA_031412775.1 Pirellulaceae bacterium
CTGCTATGGACCAGCCGCGTCAATGCGGACCACGCGACAGTAAAACGCGCTTCGGTACCGGAATGCAGCGTCATTTTGTAAATGGCGATTATCATCTGAAAGTTTCCAGACGCCGTGCGTCAATTCATGCAGAAAAACGAAGCCGGGATCAAATGCCTTGGTTTTTACCCTAGTCCTCGCGGATCTTGGGTGATTGCTTGACACTCCCGGGGCGTCGACTTAGTATCGCGTAGTAGCTAAAAGTGCGGCTTGAGTTGTTTTGCCGCGAATTCCCTCTTTGATCAACCTGCACATGACCTATGGAACTTACAGGAATCCTTTTTCTGGTACTGGTCGTGCTTGGACTGGCATTGTTTATATTCTTTGCCGTCAAAGCTTACTCCGGTTGGGGCGTCCTTTATACAGTGACGCTCAGCTTTCTTCTGATCTTCTCGATTCTCTTTCTGTATCTATCGGCAAACGTCGCTCAGCGTCGAATTGCTTGGGTAAAGGTGCATGATACGCTTAAAAAGGAAGTCCAAACTCTCACATCACAACTCGAAGTTCTTAAGTTTGGAGAGATGAACCGCCCGACCTCCGACCTGAATAGCCTGCTTCCTCTGGTTAACGAGCTAAGCCGGCTCACAGTGGATCGCGGTCGTGTATGGAGAAACGCAAACGTTGCCGAGTTCAAACCCGATACCGTTCGCTTAACGATGTCAGCAAACGCTCCGCCCGCACCTATGCCCGGCGGAGTGGCCCCGGCCGTCAAACCTCTCGCAAACGGCGATCTCCCAGCAGAGCTTCTCGTCTATGCTTTCGGAGAGCGTCCGGGAGCAGACGGAAAGAGTGTTGCGAGTGTTTACTTAGGCGAATTTTTTGTTGCCGAAAGTCAGGGAGGCAACGCAGTCCTCCGCCCACTGCAGCCACTCTTGCCACAGCAGATAGCCGCAGCCTCAAGCGGGCAATTCCCCACATGGAGTGTTTTCGAATTGATGCCTCTCGATTCGCATGATGCTTTTGCTGTCATCGGTAGCAAACGATCCAACGAAGCGGAATTCGGTCGAATGGATCCTGAAGCCATCTCGCAACTCTTTGGTATCCCCCTAGACTTGGTTGAGCGATACGAGAAAGATCCTTCTTCCTTTAAAGATGGGCCTGAATTGCGAAAGGCTCAGTTGTTGCGATTGTACCTCCGCGACGGTACCCGAGCACCCGAGAACGAGCTTGAAGAAAACACTTGGCTGCGGATCGAGTTTTTGAAAGAGCACACAATTGATGTCGATAGCAAAGAAGAACGAAATGCTTCTGATGGTGGCTACTTTGATTCGAGCGGAAGAACCGTCGACGCTCGACTTAAACGTCCGAGCGATAAAGGTCCAGTTCCGTTCATCGTCGGACAGCAAGAAGTCTTTGCGAAAAAGCCCGCCGAAGAACTGATCGCAAGCGGCACTGCCAAGCGGATCGAACCCATTTTTGTCAGACCTGTGAACGACTACATCGTTGGTTTCCGCGAGGCACGCAGCCGCCAGATTCGTGCGATCCAAGATGCAGACCTCGTACGCCGTGAAATTGCTCAAGGCGAAGCGACCAACAAACTCGGGCAAGAACAAATTGTGAGCCGCCAGGCCGAACGCCAACTACTCAACGCCGATCTGGCCCAGTACACCAAGGAGCGAGACGTGATTGCCGCTGAGGCAACTCGCTTGGAAACTAAAGTTGCCGAAGTCAAATCGGAACTCAGCCGCCTCTATCGCTCTAGCCAAGAGCAATATGATCGCTTGGTTCGCAAGCAAAAATCGCTAAAGCAGGCTATCCCCTAACGCGACTTTTGCGATTTCATCTAGTCTTGTAATCTCGGTATAGATGTCCGAGTTCCATCCGCTGAATTCTTTAGGTAAATCCGAGACGCGGTGGAAAGACCCTTTACGTCTCTGGGGAATCGCAACAAAATCCTTCATCACGATCTGTTCGATGTTGCTTCTAAAGAGATCTTCAATCTCGATGATTAATCGATTGTAGGTTTGCGAAAATGTCTTCTCGTCGTCAGTGAAGTTTACATATTTTTGATAGACAACTGGGCCCGTATCGATCCCAGCGTCTACCAAATGAATGGAGACTCCGCTTGGTGTGCAGTCATAAAAAGACCAGAAGTTCGGGTGGGCTCCTCGATTCCATGGTAGATAGGAAATATGGAGATTGATTATCGGAGCGGGAGAACTATTGATGACCTCTTGTTTTAGGATGTGTCTGAATCCGTAGCTGATTACGAGATCGAATCCAGAGGTCGAGCTTATCTTGTCTTCGGTATGCCAGACTTCGCTATTCGTAGAAACAAGATTATCTATAAGAGTGGTTCGTTGTTGCGAATAACCAAGGAACAAAATTTTCGACCTAGGATTAGGTACGCTTTTGATAAGCCGTAGGCTTGGATTCGGTTTTGGCTCGGGCACGGGATCGCCTTACATCCGGATTCAACAAGAGCCGTAGGTGCTACAAATAAACATCAATTTCCATCGATTCTCTTCGGCGACATTCACAGATGCAGAAGGGAGATTCTTCATGAAGTTAACATCCGCAACCTGAATCAGCGCACTATCAAATCCCCAGCTTGTTAGTTGGTGCTGACCTAGTTCTATCATTTCTGGAGAGACATCAATTCCTTCAATCTTGGCGCCAGGTGCCAGGAACCATGGAAAGAGTACTGCATCGCCACATCCGAAATCAAAAACTGTCTGGTCAGGCTTGTACAGCTCTGCGGGGATCAGCGAGCGAATAACTTCCAGCCGGTGTCTGTGGTAGTCATTTTGAAGGGCATCTGTATATTTATTCGCTTCACGAGTCCAATACTGTTTTGAATCAAGTGTCTGTCCAAGCTTTTCCATTTTTCTCACTCCGTTAGATCAACAAAACGGTTTGACGCGCTCGGCAAGTTTGGTTTGCGTATTTGGTTGGAATGCGGACGCATTCTCCTGATACTATTCATTCGTTTTGTCGTGAAACCGCTCTCCTTTGTCAAGGGGTCAGCCCATTGCCTGAATCCTATAGAAATAAATCCAATGGATGCCGTTATCGTCTTGGCCAATTTGATGGATGAGAAAGGTGTTTTGAATTTCGAATCAGCCGCTCGGGCTGCGAGATCTGTCGAAGTGCTGAGGGAACGATCTGGCAATGCCCTCGTCACCTGTGGGTGGGCATATCTAAAGGGCTGCGAGATCTCTATCGCGGATGCATTCAAAGATCACATCGTTTCCCAATTTGATGTACTTCCGGAGATGATCATCGCCGAAAGGAATTCGAGAGACACCGTCGGTGATGCATATTTTACCAAGATGTCTCTTGCGAAACCGAGAGGCTGGAAAAGCATTTGCGTGGTTACAAGTGATTACCACGTTAAGAGAACAAAAGTGATATTCGATTTTATCTATGGAGATGCATTCAAAATCGAAGTGTTGGGGGCAGAAGTTCCCTGTAGCGATGAAACCTCTTTGAACGAATTCAAGTCGCTGGAAGCTTTCAAAACCACATTTGACGGCGTCCAGAGGGGTAATGACGCCATGATTCTTGATCGGCTGAGACATCGACATCCATTCTATAATGGTGAAGTCTACTCAAGAATCTAGAAGCCATATTGTGTGGGAAATGCACTGTGTGGGAAAGGCAATGCTTACGAATGTTAACTCGATAGAGAGCATCAAAACACTATGTAGGCTTCCAAATCGAACGTCGAATCTTTCGCAACTTGCTTCGAATAGCATCTCTTCTTAAACGAAATACTTGATAAGACTTAACAAATGACGTCAGCACGTGCTCGCGATAACTTTGAGCGAGATTTTCGGACGCGCTGCGTGCTTGCTGCACTGCCTGGATTAGTTGATTTGTGCGGGCATTGATCCGTTCCCTCAAAGTCATCTTGAGATGATATTGATAAAGCAAAATCGATTTCATTTTCTTAGGCGAGATCTTATTGCCAGCCCCCACCAACCACTTACCAAGTTCTCGATCAAGAACCCCTTCGTTGGGTACTTGATAGAACTTTTTTAAAAACTGTCTTTCCGCAGATGCTACTTCTTGAGAAAGAAACTTCTCGATCAAGTCGGGTCTTCCGGCCCAGGTAGCGTCGATCGATAAATTCTCTCGTGACCAATCTGGTTTCGTGCCGTAGATAGAAAGCTTAGCACCAAAGTAGATCGCGTAGGCCACGTGACTTCCCCAACCGTTAGTCGTTACAAATTCGAACTGCTCAAAGACGGACTTCATGCGTCGTAAAGCATTCGCATCATCGACAGCTGCTCCAAAAATAACGGAGATTCCCGCCGCCTCGAATTCATCGACCCAGAGTCCATTGTCACGACAAGACGGATGGACGCAGGCAATAACCTCGTCAAAGTGTTGTTTGTACGGAGCTACCTGTTTCACGTATGTTGCAAAAGGACTGCGATCCGGAAACTTATTACCAGCTAGTGAGTGCGTTGGTACGATGAGGAGCGTGTTTGGTTTTCTTTGCTTTGGAGGATCTTGTACGTAAAGTATTGGTAGACCGATTGCACGAGCCTTTGTCATCCCGTTTTTGCGTAAGTATTGTTGCTCGTCGGTGCGTGCGACCAGCACGACCCTTTCCTTTGCATTAGGAGCGCTAAAGCACAATACTTCAGGACTATAGTTGGGCCACGGTTCTACGCAACCATGTTGCCAAATCGCGTCGAAGTAGAGCGACTGCGGAGCCATGCGAGCGTACTTTGCGGCAACCTTCAATGCACCGTAGTGATCCGACCATGCATTACCATGATCCGAGTTCTTGGCGAATTTTTCAATTTCAGGTAGTTCAATTTTCGTCATGAGCAGTAGCTACCATCCACATATGAGATGACATTCGATTGCTGGATAAAAACTCTTGGAACTGCGAGCCAGATGTTTCCCAGCGGTCGACTATCAAATGTCGAAGCCAAGGTTGGTCAGCAAGCGACACGCATCCTTCCAGAAATTTGTTGCGTACTATGTCCACGTCTAGCACCCCCGGTGTCAATACTTCTAGTGAACGAAATCCAGTTCGCTTGGCTAGTAGTTGAATGGAATCCGGATTCATGTAGTTTAGGTGCTCATGATCGATGGTGTCGGATACGATTCCTAAAGTTAAGACATCAAAGCCTTCTCCACTTGGGCAGGTCAATACTAGCAAGCCGCCTGGTGATAGCAGTCGGCGGCAGCTAGTCATAAAAGCGACAGGACTATAAAGATGCTCGAGAGTTTCGAAGGCAACGATCACATCGATACTATGATCTGGAAGTTCGACAGTTTCTACAGGCGATTCAATCACCTCGAGCCCTCTAGCACGGCAGCTCTCTGCTAGATCCGGAGTCATTTCCAAAGCGATCACGCGTTCAAATTTGCTTCGATTTGATAAGACACTGCAGAACGTACCGAAGCCAGCACCAATCTCCAGTAGTGTACCGAGCTTTGTCTTGTACCGGTCGCAGAAGCCGAGAACGCGGTCTACTCGAGGCTCAAATATTTTTCTCGCCCGTGACGCTTCGCTGGCTGGGAAAATGTGCTTATTCCAGTAGCTGTACGTTCGCGATTGCGTGTAGAACGCATGGAGTAGCGATTCGGAGGGTCTTGGGTTGACAAAAACCGTACGGCATTTCTCGCATCGGTTGTATTGAATCTCTTTTTTCACAAAGCATGCTTCACCCGAGGAGTCACAGACAGGGCAATTGGCTTGAACAAACTGCGAACGACGGTCCACTAGCCATCGTCGGTCGGCTTCCACTTCGACAGCCAGTTGAGCCATCAAATCTTTCGGGCGAATTTCGTTCTCGTTGAATGCCACTAGCTTGCCTTCCCCTGGATGCGAAACTTTTCAAGAACCACTTCGTTAGTTACAGGACCGTAGGAGGATTCACCGCCCCAAATGTTTTGCTTGATCCATTGGCGATCTTTGATTTTCCATACGCGAGAGTCACGAAACGTGTCGCAGGTCGCATCAAATTCTTCTTCCGTCATTTCGACGTAGCTCAACCAACGCTCAAGATCGCGGCGAGGTTTCACATGATCGTAGTGACGTACCATTTCGATCCCTTTTTCACGCAACATCAACCCCGCTCGAATATCTTTACACGAGTGGTCCGAGCCTCGACCGTATCCCAATTTCACAAACTTAAGATAGTCGTGAATTCCGTTTTCGTGCATATCATCTAAGTTAGACATAGTTCGATACGTACGTTCAAACGGTTGCTGGGCGCTCCTCCAGCCGTAAACTCTTTCCATCAAGGGTCCGTGATCGTTGGCGTCCCAGCGAACGAAGTTGCTCAGATAGATTCCTCGGACTCCGATTTCGTCGATCTCTTCATCCGATGG
>JANODQ010000634.1:0-2724 GCA_031412775.1 Pirellulaceae bacterium
GACGATCGACAGCCTCGTTTCAGCAACACCCGATTTTGAGCTTCGTTGTAAACAAAACAAGTCCGAATCGGAGAAAGTAGCCACCAATACGGAGGCTCGTCGAGTTTCGTTGGAAGCAGATTTGGCAAGAATAACCGATGATTTGGCGGCAACCGAAGCGAGACTCGAAGGAGACCTCGCAGGTACTTACCGACGTTTGGTTGCTCTTCGCCAAGAGGAAGCCTTGGCTGTGCTGGAAGGCAACTCATGTGGCGGATGTAACACCAGCCTGTCGCCGCGCACGATCGATCGACTGCTCATGAGAGAGCCAGTCGTCTGCACTAGCTGTGGTTGCTTGATTTATCCACCCGAAGGACGATAAGCGACAGTTGACGTTGATCTGCACCATTTGATTCTGTTTTTCATTTGCAATTCCGACACTTCTCGGCGAACGCCACCACGTTTTGCTTTCGACCGTGCTCGTGCTCAATGAAATAGTGCTCGTGCTCGCTGGGGTGAATCGAATCAACTGGAGCGGGAGCACGAAAACCGCCGATGGCTGAGAACGAGCACGAAAAAGCAAAGTCTGTCATCGAAAACGGTAATCGTTAGGTGGTGGCGTTCGACAAGAAGCGTCCAAAAATCTTCGCTGACCGCCAGTTGCTTGCTAACAGGCTCGTCTAGACTTACTCGCGCGATGCTCCATCTGGGATAGTTCGTTTGGCTCGAACTGGTAAACTAGATAGACGTTTGAGCGAGCCGTTGATTTCGATGAATGACTTCCGCTTTGCGATCCTTTAACCGCACTTTTAAAATCCGTAAGAAAGATTTAAATCAATATGACACGATCTGCTGCAATCACGTTCAAGGGCACCCCGATGACTCTCTTGGGTGACGAGCTCAAAGTAGGACAGACGGCACCCGATTTCGCCATTCATTATTTCGAAGGCGGCTTGAAGGCGTGGACACTCGGCGACCTCAAGGGAAAGCCAACGCTCGTTAGCATAGTTCCGTCTCTTGATACGGGCGTCTGTGCGATCCAGACGAAAAAATTCAATACGGAACTTGGAAGCTTGGAAGGCAAAATCAATGCCGTCACCGTCAGCCGTGATCTTCCCTTTGCGATGAATCGATTCTGCGGTGCCGAGGACATCAAGGGACTGAAGGTCGGAAGCGACTATCAAAACGGAAGCTTTGGCCAAGCCTGGGGCGTCATGATCGACGAACTCAAATTGCTTGCACGAGCCGTTTATGTACTCGACGCGAACGGCAAAGTAGCTTACGCGCAAATCGTTCCAGAAGTTACTTCCGAGCCTGACTACGCCGGAGCGATGGCCGCTTTGAAGGGGCTGCTGTAGCTCTTAAATCGCGAGTGTCATACTCGCAAACATGACATTAAGCAAACTTTGATATCGCAGCTTTTACAGAACACTTCAACGTGTGGTACTCATAAGTATCACAAGTTTCAGTGATCAGCGTGAACTCATGCATGGCTGTTATTTGCGGTAGCGTCTTCAGCACTAGAACTTCGTTTTTTAATGGTGGAAATTATGAATGCGTTCAGTATGAATTCGATGCGTCGATGGATTGCTCTGAGTCCCTCATGTAGCACAGTTGCAGCGATCACGGCAACCGTCGCTGCAACGGTTAGCCTTTCGGGATGCGATTCCGCGAGCACTAGTACCGCCGACAAAACTAACCAACCGGTGGTATCCGCCGAATTGGATAACAAGCCCAATAACGCAGTTGACCCTGATGCGGCAGCAGCTTTAGCGGATCAGTCGCTCGCGAAAAAAGGTAATGCTTCATCATCAGCGTCTACCGCCGAGCTTCCCGCATCAACAGCTGACAAGAAAACAGCCGATAAGAAAGCGGGAGCGGGACTCGACTACACAGCCCTGACAACTCCGAAGGAGGGAAGCGAGGCGAAGGACTGGATCGCTCACTTGTCGATGATTGACAAGTCGATGCGAGAGTTGATGCGAGCTGTCGGGAGCCCGGATCTTCCTCAAGAAGAAGCCATCCGACAAGCTCGTCAGCTCAGCGATATGAAGTTGGCTGCTTCGGAAGGATTGGCTGCGGTAGCGACTGCTCCAAAAGAAGCTGAACTGGCAATCGTTGCTAAATTGGAAGCCCTCGCGCACGCAGCAGGACTCGGGGATGCGGCTGCTGGTTCCAAGTTACGCGTCCTGGCAACGCAGAAAAAAGAGATCCAAAATCCAACTCTCGCTCATCAAGCCAATGTGGTGCTTCTCGGGTTCTCCCTGTCGGACCTCATGGCTGGATTATCGGACTCGACAGCAGTAGTTGCGCAATTGGAGCAGATGCTGAACACCACCGAACCGCTGCAGCAACCTGACATGCGTATCTCTCTTCAAACGCTAAAGGTCCTTGACCAGCAAAGCCAAACGGCGGCATTCGCGACTGCAAAAGAAAAAATCATTGCCGCTTTCCGTGACAATGCGGACCCGTCGATGGCGATGCAGGCATGGTCGCTTGATGTGAATGATTCTGAAGAGATGAAGTTCCTCAACGAATCGCTTGGTAATCCTGAAATCCCCGGCGAACGAGTCAAGTCAACGCTTGATGCTATGGTAAAACGTTCGCCAACTCAATGGACTATCGCATGGTTGCTTAGCAACGTTTCCAACATTGAGTACACGGGGAACTTGGAACACGCATCGGCCGTCATGGCAACGATCGAAGAGAACTTTGCACTTCTGAAAGCACCGCAATTGATCGCTG
>JANODQ010000635.1:0-2161 GCA_031412775.1 Pirellulaceae bacterium
TATCCGGAATCATGGCGCTGGTGACTACGATTCCAATAAAGACTCCAACCAGCCCCAGACCAATTCGCATGATCGTGACAAGCAAAAATCCTTCGATGAACGGTTGAAGTTGTTTCTTCGAAATGGGTAACGGATCGCTTACTTTGATACCCGCGTATCCAACCCAAATCGCATTCGACTCGCCTGATCGAATCATGCCAGGAAAGGCAAGTTCTACCAATCGTCGGTTCAATCTTTGGAGTTTTTCCGTCGGAAGCTTTTCAGGGCTCCCCTCCAAGAGCCCATCCAAATCACTTCGTTTTGAAGCTGTTGGCCAAGCGTCAGAAGAATAGAGTTTGGGTTTATCCAAAACGCTTGATAGGCCTTTGGATAATTCGCCCATCGGCAATCGACCACCCCGATTATTCTTATTGCGGTCGATGATTTGCTGCTTGAGGTCTGGTTCCATAAGCTCCCAAACGGCTTGTTGGGATTTGGACGCTTTCCCGGAAGACGCATTAGTCAATGCATCAATCAACTGAGTCCTAGCAAGAATCTGATCGGCCTGAAACTCTGTTGTGACTCCCTGAATAATCGAGAACGGAGCGATCGCAACCAGCAAGATCGTCCACGCAGCCATCAAAACCCACAGCACTCGCGATCGAGCTGCTTCACTGAAGCAATCAAGAATAACAGCAAGGTAGGGCATAGGGAAAGTTTCTAGTGGCTAGTGGCTAGTGGCTAGTGGCTAGGGAGTTAGTCATTAACGGGGAGTTCGAAATGATGGGGATGTTCGAGTCATTACACAAAAATTATCAACGTGGTTTCCGGTATCGACTAAGAGTCGACCAGTGTCATGAAGACGTCTTCAAGTCGGATGCGGTGGCGTTCCAAGCTTAACAAGCTAACGTTGGCAATCCGAAGCCGGTCGATCAATTGATCAATATGTATTTGCTCCGAAGTCTCAAGTAGAATCGCAAAGTCTATAGGCATCGTGGTGGCCTCATCGGCAGAGTGCGGACTGGATGACTCTTGAACGGTAAGCGAGGAATCATCAAAGGTCCACAACGAGATGGTTGCCGGGACTCGCGGATCTACTGCACGGCACTTGAGTTGAACTCGAAGGCGTTTACCGTGTGAATGGGATTCAATGAGCTCGGGAATAGTTCCAATCGCACGAAGTTTGCCTGTAGCCATAATGGCGACGCGATCGCAAATCAATTCAACTTCCTGAAGAATATGACTATTCAAAAAAATCGTTTTGCCTTGGCTTTTCAACTTGTCTATCAGATCGCGAATCTGCGAGCGGCCCAGCGGATCCAAACCATCAGTGGGCTCATCTAAGACCAATATCTCGGGCTCGTGTAGCAAAGCTTGAGCGAGACCAAGACGTTGACGCATTCCTTTGGAGTACTTTCGAACACTTTCGGTTTCTCGACCGCCTAGACCTACTAGATCAAGAAGCCCGGGAATGGTTGCTTTCATCTTGGATTCGGTTAGTCGACTTAGTCTTCCATAAAAGTAGAGAGCACCAATGGCGGTCAGATGCTTTGGAAAAACTAAGTTTTCTGGAAGGTATCCAATCTTCATCCTGGCGGCGAGCGAACCGGCAGGTTGGTGAAGAACCGTTGCGTTTCCCGATGTTGGTCGCAAGATTCCTAGTAGTAGTTTAATCAGCGTGGTCTTGCCAGCGCCATTAGGTCCCAGCAGCGCGAAGACTTCCCCGCGAGCTACTGAGATAGCAACATTGTCAAGAGCCTTCAGCGAACGACGTCGAAACCAGCCACGACTGTAGGACTTACATAGGTTGTTGGTTTGAATAACGAGATTCGGATCGTTCATGTTCTATGTGTTACCACACCAACGGACTCGAACCGTCGTTTGGTGATAGAAGAAGTCGAGATCGAATGTCACTCCATTTTTGCTCAAGTCGGCTTGGCTCATTCTTGGCAATGCCTTGGCAGCAATCGCTACTTGTTCAAGCTCTCGTTTGTTGGGCCTTCGATATCTTTGTTCGGCAACAAATCGCTGAATAAGTGGGTAAGAGTCTTCTCCCGCAACATCAAAATCAAACTGCTCAATGAACCAAAGATCAATCGGTGGAATCTCATGGGACTCACCAAAGTTTAAGAACGTAACATCCGATTGCATAGAGTCAGCGTCAGCGTCAGCGTCAGCGTCA
>JANODQ010000636.1:0-4857 GCA_031412775.1 Pirellulaceae bacterium
ATCGGTGAGCTGGCGGAGCCGTATCGCCCCATCCTGTGGTTACGCCGCTGATAATCACCAAATCTTCAAAGACAGTTGGGAAGTTTGTGCGACCGCCGTAGGTACTGAGCATCCCATATTCTTCACTGAGTGAATGTTCCCAAATCGTCTCGCCAGTCTTTCCGTCTAGGCATTGAAACACACATCCCAAGCCGAGAACAAAGACTCGATCCGTTTCGGGATCGCAAACGACACTCGACCAACCAACACGTTCGGCAGGAGCATCGCTTAGGAATATGTTGTGCATACTTTCCCAAATAACATCGCCCGTTTCAGGATTGATGCAAACCGTTTTTTCTCCTTCTTGAGTCGTCTCTGGTTTGTCTCGGCAGACGATATACATGCGTCCGTTCATCACCACCGGTGTCGATCGCGTCGCGAGCTCTTCTTTTCTCCAAAGTAAGTTTTCACCATCGGGCGACCACGATTCAGGAAGATTTGCTTCCGGCGAAACGCCATTCATCGTTGGCCCACGCCAATTCGGCCACGTCGCACTGGCTGGTGCTGCGTCTTCAGCAGCCACACTCGAAAGCGGAGTCGCACCGAGGAGGGCAATCAATAAAAGGCACATCCAAGGTGCCGCAATAAAGCTTAAGCCACCAGAAAGCGGAGATTGCTTCATTGCTGTTTTCGCTACAAACGGGCTCGGTTGGGACGAAGATATTCGAGTCATGGTATTCACGAGATTGTAAACGGCAGAAAATCCGTTGCGGCAGTTAGGAGGGGACGCAATTTCTTTGGTGGGTATCGGTTAAGCAAAGTCATCCTAAACCGACCTGTCCGACAAGTCATTCAACGATCACTATTGTAGCAGATACAATTGGTGGTGGTTGTCCCCGATTGTACCGCGAGTAATCCCAGTCATCAAAGGCTGAAAGAATTCTTTTAAGTGACCGGCAGACTAAAAACTGTCAGTGGCATAGGCTTCCCGCCTGTGTTGCCAGAGAATTCACAGGCGGGAAGCCTATGCCACTTTGTTAATCTCAAAAGCAAAGTTGAACAAAGCCGTTCGAATGGGACGACGCCTTACAATGTTTGGATACAATAGACGTTTATGTCAAACAACCTGTCGAAACCAGACCCGATTCCATCTGGAGTTGCACCAGTCAGTTCGTCAAGCGATCCGTACTCTAAAACGGATGGTCCGAAGGTTGAATTGCACAGCGAACTCACGCTGGATGCTCCTATTGAGCCCGCGATGCCGTCAGCGGCTCAACAAGTAATGGATCACTCGAACACAGAAACGCAGAGGATCGTTGTCAAGCCAACCAACACCGATCCGATCGTCATTCTCCCGCGCCCGGCCCCTTCGAAACCAGCTTCGCAAATCGCAGCGCATATGGAGCTAATTGAAGGCGATTCGGGTGCGACTCAAGAACAGATCAATCTCATCCGAGCGAGGCTTCAAGTCGCAGGGCCGGCACTTGGCTTCGGTTTTTTTATCTTTGCGATCTGGATTTGGATTCGCGAGGTTGCTTTCCCGCTAAAGCATTTTCCTGTTTGGGTGCTGGGCTTCCACACCTTCACAACAATGGCGCTGGTCGGTGTGAGTATATGGTTGGCTCGAGTCAAAAACCTATCACAGTTTTGCTTAGTCAGCGCGGAAGCGGTTATCTTCGGTTTGCCGGCTCTGTTCTTCGGAGTAACGCACTATTACGAGTTGGTCCTTGAGGTGCAGAACTTTGCTCTTATCTCTACTATGCCAACCTCGAGCTGGGTGATATTGATTTTCGCGTACGCATTTTTCTTGCCTAACTCGTGGCGTCGCGTGTTGACAGTCGTGCTGGCGATGGCAGCCTTGCCAATCATCGCGACCGTGTGTGCGATCATAGTTCATCCGGATGTGCGGACCGCGATTTTTTATGATCCAAGTAGTGCGATCGAAATGCTTCTCGTTTTAGCGGCTACGATTTTTGCAGCCGTCTCAGGGGTGCGAATGATTACGTCGTTACGAACCGAAGCCTCGGAAGCCAAACAGCTCGGTCGTTATCGATTAAAGGAAAAAATCGGCTCGGGTGGTATGGGCGATGTATTCCTGGCTGAACATATGCTGATGAAGCGACCCTGCGCGATCAAAGTAATTCGTCCCGAAAAAGCAGGCGACCCCCGAGCTCTTGCGCGCTTCGAACGCGAAGTGCAAGCCACCGCGCAGCTCGCTCACTGGAACAGTATCTATATCTATGATTATGGTCGCACCGATGACGGAACGTTCTTCTACGTCATGGAGTACTTGACCGGAATGAGCGTTCAGGAAATCATCAAGAAGCGTGGGCCCATGTCACCAGGCCGCGCAGTCTACTTGCTGCGTCAGGTATGCGACGCCCTCACCGAAGCCCATGATCAAAAACTGATCCATCGAGATATTAAACCAGCTAACATTATCGTTACCGAGCTTGGGGGTGCTTTCGACATCGCGAAGCTCCTGGACTTTGGTTTAGTGAAACCGCTACTTCCGGCATTAAACAATGAAGATACCGATCTTACTCAAGCAGGCTCCGTGACCGGTTCGCCGTTATACATGTCGCCGGAGCAAGCTCTGGGCGAGCAAGACACCGATCAACGATCCGACATCTACTCGTTAGGAGGTGTAGCGTTTTACATGCTCGCAGGTAGACCTCCATTCGATTCAGGATCATCCATGAGAACGATGATGGCTCACGTAAGCGAACCACCCGTTGCACCGTCGATTGCACGACTTCAAAGTATTTACGCGCCCCACTTGGAAAGTAAACCGATCTCACCTGAATTGGACCAAATCGTTCTGAAGTGCCTTGCAAAAAGCCCTGAAGAGCGATTCCAAACAACACGCGAACTGGCTGACGCTCTCGAAGCATTACCCGAAATCAATCATTGGAATGGTAAGAAAGCCACGGCGTGGTGGAAGTCCAACTGCGTTGATTATCAGAACGCCAACGGCTAGCCCAGTGATTCACGTCCCTCAACTAAGCCGATGTCGTTAGCCACGGGTGACGCAGGTATTAACCTTCTATCTGATAGACAATCCCAACCCGAGGCTAGCGCCTACGGCTCACTATAAATAATCGCGGCTAACGCGGGGATGCATTGTTTATCTAATCTTGCTGTGTGTCCAAAGGTTGAATGCGGCGCGTACGAAAAGACTACAGAAAATTGAGCACACAATCCGTAGTTTTCTCAATTGAGCTGAAATTCGTTGCATAATTTCGATTGTGACGGTTCGTGGCGCAACGTTTGTTATGTAACGATTCATCACGCGTCGAGCGACACATTTCTGATGACCGCGCAACAGTCATAACGCGTGTGGGTCATCGACAGACAGGTATCAGACTAAGGAAAGCTTTTCGAAGGAGCTGAAAATCATGGTCAAGAAAACATTGCTGCTCGCTGGAGTAGCTGCGAGTTTGTGGTTAGGAAATCATGCAGTCGTCAAAGCGGATGACTGCTATCATGGCGGTTACTCAAGCTTCCGGCCCACGATCCCAAGTCACGGTCATAGCCGACACGGTAGTAACCATGGCTTTTACCCTGGATACGGAGTTGGATATGGACCGGGGTATAATGCCGGCTACGGTTCCTATTATCCGCCAGTCGGAATCCCTGGCGGTTTGTCCTGCAACATTCCAAGTTATTCCTCGGGGTACGGTTCCGGATACGGCTTGGGCTCGATCGGAAACAGTTTCGTTCCAGGAAATCCTGGCCTTGGAAACAGTTGGGGAAGTTATGGCTCGGGCGGGTTCCCGCGAAGTGGTTCGTTCGGCAATTCCTATGGCAACAATGGTGCCTTCGGACCTGGGTTTTCGCTCTACATCGGTCGCTAGTTGTATACTTGCTACTTGTATATCAGCGAGCGGGATTTTTTATACCGCTTGCTATAAATAATCGTGTTAGGGTCCAGTACCCTTAAATCGTTATGATTTAGGCTTGAGCCCTAGCCCACTTCGGAGGATCGGTTCAAAGATATCTGCCTGCCTCATGAAGCCCAGATCGTTGGCATGGGAAGCATCGGTTGCGCCTTCGGTATCTGTTCCGTAAAGCTCATCACCGGGGATGTAGTGCAATCCCTTAACCCCATCTTTTACTAACGTGTCATAAGCCGCACGAAGAGCTGCGTGGTTGTCTGTGTGAAACTGATGTTTCGCAGGAAGGATCCAGTCGTTGGTGAATCGTCGATCTTCCACCAAGAAGATTGGCGTCGTCGGCTTGGCAGCGCGAAGCTGCTGAACAAGAGGAATACATTTTTTCGTTACATCAGCCGGATTCATATTCGGCAAGCAATCAATTACGAAAGCCGCTGCGTCGATCTGTATAAGATACTCTCCAACTTCTTTGTCCATTCTTCCGTTTCCGGAAAATCCAAGATTGACAACCGGCACATCCAGCCGTCGACCTAAGATGGCAGTGTGGACCATACCGGGGCGACTCGCGCTGGCTCCGTGAGTGATGCTGGTTCCATAAAAGACGATTGGCTTTTCGCGTGGCGCCAGTCCTTCGATCTTGCTTCCCTTGGGAACGCCGATGCTCATAAATTCGACACCGTTGTAGAGCGGTAGATAAGCAGCGTACTCGCGTTCTCCAGAAGCTAATCCGTTGATGATCTCCGCTTTTATCTCTTGCGTCGCAGGCTTGGAAACTTGGACCCACTTCCACTTCCCATCATTATCTCTTGCGTAGAAATCGACACCGCTTACACCTGTTGCTGGCATGTGCGGTAAGCCCAACTTTTCCTTATTAAGTTTGTAATGAACGTGAATCGATTTGGCGTCGGTCTTAAACCTGGCCATCATTCCAGCACTATCGCGACTGAGGTTCCACACGTTGGATGTTACTTTCCCTTTTGCG
>JANODQ010000637.1:0-6782 GCA_031412775.1 Pirellulaceae bacterium
AATTCGCTCCGATTGCTCCTAGCGGAAATCTGCAGTAAGTATACCCGAACTATACGTGCTCGGCTAACCACGCACGCCCGTCGACTTTTGCCTTTTGTACCGCAGCACAAGAGTATCTCGGTGTAGATCGCGTTTACTACGAGCCAACCGATCGTGGAATGGAATCGGATCTCGGCAAGCGACTCGCATCGATCCGACAACAACTCAAAGGCGGATAACCTTTATCGTAAAAATATTCGCGAGGTTAGCACCTGCTATGAACGGGATGAATTCCGATTGCTTGCGGCAAGTCGCCGTCGATTTAGACCCTCAAGAATTGTCAAACCAGTTTGCTTAATAATTTTAGCTTGACATTAGGCATCGACCTTCATCAGACAAACCAATAAGAACAGCGAAAAATTAAACCAATACCCCTCGCCCAAAGCATAAACCGCACTCGAGTTTTTCAGACGTTGAGTGCGGACGGAGTGAATTCGAAGAAAACACAGGCTTACTTGCCAGACTTCTTTGCTGCTTTCTTTTTAACCGCTGCTGTAGCCTTCTTCTTTGGAGCAGCCGGTGCCTTGGTGGCTGCCGACTTGGTGCTGACAGCCTTGGCCGATTTCTTTGCGGCTTTCTTGGCCACGGTAGGCTTGGTCGAGCTAGAGGTCGATGCCTTAGTTGCCTTCTTTTTTGAACCGCCAAAAGCAGCATCCCAACCACTGGAGTACTTTTGATTCGTTCCGATTCGCGTAATTGTCACTGTTCCCTCAACTTTGGATTCGATACTCGACATGATACATTGAAATACCTACGAGTCTTATTACACATTTATTCGGCATATGGTCAAGAGAGAGGAGCACAAAATCAACAATCAATCGAGAAAGTTAGCCGATAGTTTTCAGATTAAATTTTGTGGTTTCACTCGCGAGGAAGACGTTCAAGCCGCTATCGATGCTGGTGTTGACGCGATCGGGTTGAACTTTTATTCGAAGAGTCCTCGATACGTAACCAACGCTCGCGCGGAACAAATCGTGCGTGCAATCGACAAACGAGCGTTGGTTGTTGGCGTATTTGTTAATGAAGCTTGGGAAACAATTTCGCAAATGCGAAGCTTATTGTCGCTCGATGCAATCCAGCTACACGGTAGTGAACGACCTCATGGCGTTCCGTCCTCAGAATTCACGACTTCGATCATCAAGGCAATGCCCTGGCGAGCCGATTCTGCTGAAGACCTTGAGATGGCAATCGGCTGGTCAAACAATACTCAAGGGGCCATTCTCAATGGCTTTCTGATCGATGCCTACGACCCAGTTCAACACGGCGGAACTGGCCGGACAGCGCGGTGGGACTTGCTACAATCGAGACCGGTACCGCTCCAGAAGACTCGGCTGATCCTAGCCGGCGGTTTGTCCGCAGAGAATGTTGTTCAAGCGATCACAATCGCAAAGCCAGACGCTGTCGATACAGCAAGTGGGATTGAGATTTCACCTGGTGTAAAGTCGGCAAAAAAAATGCTCGAGTTTGTTGCTGCGGTACAAAAGGCAAAAGTCGACGGGCGTGCGTGGTTAGCCGAGCACGTATAGTTCGGGTATACTTACTGCAGATTTCCGCTAGGAGCAATCGGAGCGAATTGCTCTGCCGGAAATCCCAGGATAAAACTCGTTTTTGGTAGATGAAAGCTGCGGAATGAACAAACCTATCAAGGAGATGAATCGCGAAGACAAAGGTCGGGGTTCCAACCGTGGGCAAACGGGACCGCGCCGCAACCAAAATTTCTTGTGGATCATTCTCGTTATTTTGGCGGTGATGCTTGTCTATTCGATTCGCACCGACCCAGAAGTTTCCGATATTTCGTATTCGGTTTTCGAGGAACAACTCGCCGAGAAAAATATTGCCAAGATTGAGCTCAGGAGTGACCTCGCTACAGGTTTCTTCAAGATTCCGCCAGAAAAAGCAACTTCTTATGACGTTCAAGGTGTACCCAAGCGTCCAAAGACCACCCCGGACGGTAAATCGGAAACTTACATGCGACAGTTCGCAGTCGATTTGCCTACTGACACCCAATCTCGAAGCGCTCTTCTCAAAACGCTTAAGGATCTTAAAGTTGACGACAAAGAGCTTTCCTATGACATTGTTTCCGGCAATTCCACGGACCAGCTCATGACTTTGTTCTACATAGTCATTGCGATTACGACTTTAGTGCTTCTGTGGAACTTGCTAAGACGCTCGCGAGATCAAATGGGCGGCGGGTTTTTGAATAGCTTTGCGAAAAGTCCAGCTAAGCGATATGAGTCCTCCGATCAACAAATTACATTCGCGGATGTTGCTGGACTGGAAGCAGTCAAAGCGGATTTGCAAGAAATCGTCGAGTTTTTAAAATCTCCGGAAAAATTCCAAAAGCTTGGGGGTCGAGTCCCCAAGGGTGTTCTGCTCAACGGCCCCCCTGGTACTGGGAAAACGTTGCTCGCCCGAGCCGTCGCTGGCGAAGCTGGCGTTGCGTTCTTTTCAGTCAACGGTAGCGAGTTCATTCAGATGTTTGTTGGAGTTGGTGCGAGCCGTGTTCGCGACCTTTTCCAACAAGCGAAAGAAGCTGGTGCAGCTATCATCTTCATCGATGAAATCGATGCTGTTGGTCGACAACGTGGAGCCGGGCTCGGTGGTGGGCATGACGAGCGGGAACAAACGCTGAATCAAATCCTCAGCGAAATGGACGGGTTCTCGCCAACCGATTCAGTAATTATTATGGCTGCGACCAACCGACCCGACGTGCTTGATCCAGCACTGCTTCGACCAGGACGTTTCGACCGGCATGTGACGGTCGGACGCCCTACTTTGAAAGGTCGGACGGAGATCTTTAAGGTACACGTACGCGATGTTCCCTTGGATGATGACGTAAGCCTTTTACGACTTGCCGAATCGACTGTCGGAATGACTGGTGCTGATATTCGAAATCTTGTGAACGAAGCAGCTCTTTGGGCGGCTCGACAAGACAAGACGCGCGTTTCGATGGACGATTTTGACTATGCGAGAGATAAGGTGCTGATGGGTGCCAAACGCGAGGAAGTCATGCATCCGGAAGAGCTCGAAGCAACCGCTTACCACGAAGCAGGTCATACGCTTGCCGCATGGTTTTTGCCAAAAGCAAAACGTGTTTACAAGGTAACAATCATTCCTCGCGGCCGATCCCTGGGAAGCACGCAAATCGTTCCAGTCGAAGATCGAATGAATATGCACGAATCCGATATTCGCGACGAATTGATCGTGCTCCTTGGCGGACGAGCCGCAGAAAAAATCATTTATGACGAAACCTCTGCTGGTGCTGAGAATGACTTGGAGCGCGCTACAAACCTTGCAAGACGAATGGTTGCACACTGGGGTATGAGCCAAAAGCTTGGCCCCGTTTCCTACAAATCATCTAACGAAGATCCTTTTCTTGGGCGCGAAATACACCAACAACGTCAATTCAGTGAGCATACTCAAGAAACGATCGATTCCGAAGTCGGTGATATTCTTCGCGGAGCAGAGCGCCGCGCGGTTGACTTGCTTCACGAGAAAAGACGTGAACTCGAGTTGCTTAAGGATGCGCTGCTTGAGCAAGAAGAGCTGGATGAATTGCAAATTCAGTCCATCATTGGCCCAAGTGCACAGCAGCCAATTGATACTTCATCGGTTCGAGAAGCAGCTACAACCGTAATGGCCCGAATGAAGTATAATTCAGAACGGATGAATGGTCGGCCAGCAAACTAGATGCTACCAGTGGCATAGGTTTCCAGCCTGTGAATTCGGCGTCAACATAGGCTAGAGGCCTATGACACTTTATTTTACCGTCCGCCTTAATAAGCTTCGATTGTGTCTAGTCGATAAACGTGAATTACGGCCCGGTGGCTAATCAGCAATGTTCCTATGAATAGTCCAACGCTAGAGCGACAGTAAGATACGCATACGATTTAAACTAAACCACCATCAAGCATAGGAAATAAACTCGATGGCAACGCCTGAGAACGTCAATATCCCCACCTCAGGCGGTGCCCCAATGCTCGAATTGGCTGATCACGTGCATCCGTGCGTTTACCGTCCGGCAAAGAAGGCCAAGATGCCGCTTCTCTATCCAACACGAAGACTTTCGCCTGAAGAACTTGATACCCAACTGGCGATGGGACGACGTCGCTCTGGATCGTTTGTTTACTACACTGCATGCGGTAGTTGTCGCGCGTGTGAACCCACAAGATTGGATGTCTCTCGATTCAATCCGACTAAATCAATGCGACGAGTATTGTCCCTCGGTGACAGAGCGTGTCGTGTCGAGATAGGGCTACCAAGCGACGACGAAGTACGCCTTCAGGTCTTTAACCGACATCGACTTGGACGAGGACTTGCCGTTTCGGAAGAACCCTACGATGCTTCCGAGTTCAGTGGATTCCTGGTGGATTCGTGCTGCGAGACAAACGAACTGAGTTTTTGGGACGGCGAAGCTTTAATCGGTTGCTCGATCATTGACTGCGGCGACCATTCGATATCGGCCGTCTACACTTACTTTAATCCAAGCTATTCGCGTCTTTCGATTGGGACCTACTCGATTTTGAAGCAGATTCAATTCGCTCAGCAAAGACGCAAGCGATACCTATACCTGGGGATGTATGTCGAAGACAATCAACACTTGCGTTACAAAGCACGCTTTGCACCCCAGGAACGCTTCATCAATGGTCAATGGGTAGCCTTTGAATCACCGATGAGTGATTGGGCCAATGCGAGATTACCGACAAGATCTACGTAAGCAACGCGGTAAGAGACTGTTTTAGTTCCATCGACTACGGATAGGAAAGAAAAATGAAAGTAACCCAAATGTTTGCCTCTACCATCGGGGTTCTTCACCGACTTGCGTGTCCATTTCTCGCGTCGGTGGTTGTCGTAATCGCCATCACAAGCGTAGCCGCGAACTTCGGCTTAAACGCGACAATTTCGTCCGCTCAAGAGCCCACCAAGCCATCAGCAGTGGATTCGAGCTCCCCGGGCAAAACTGACGAGAAAGCTTCGGAAAAATCTTCCAAAAAATCTTCGGAATGGACCTCGCTGCTTAACAAGGACACGTTTGAAGCGAGTTGGAATCGGACTAACTTTGGCGGTGAAGGCGATGCAGAATTATCCGATGGCGTGTTGACGCTTGGCTTTGGGCAACCGATGACTGGTATCAATTACAAGAAGACCGATTTCCCGAAGGACAACTACGAAGTTCAATGGAAAGCGAAACGCGTCTCTGGACAAGATTTTTTCGCATGCGTGACGCTTCCCATCGGTGAGGAATTTTTTTCTTTCATCGCCGGTGGTTGGGGCGGTGGATTGGTCGGCATCAGTAGCATTAACGATCGCGACGCATCGGACAACGACACGACCAAATTTATGTCTTTTGACAATGATAAATGGTACCAATTCAAAATCAGGGTTTCACCAGAAACGGTTCAGGCATGGATCGATGGCGAGGAAGTCATCCTGGTAGAACGTGAAGACCTTCGATTCGGTCTTCGAATGGAAGTCAGAGCTTCGCGACCAGTTGGATACTGTGGATTTCAAAGCAAGGTCGCAGTGAAGGATTGGGAGTATCGAAAACTTCCCGAGGAAAACTCGAAAGATGAACCAACCAACACCGGGGCGAGCGCGAAGCCCGTTTTCTTCCGAGTGCAATCCTCCGATTCCGGTGAACTCCGTGCGCTCCAAACAGCGATTGCAAGCTACGAAATCAAAAGCGGTAAAAACAAGGGTGCCAAGATCGACTTGATTGGTGCCGTTCACGTTGGTGAAAAAAGCTATTACTCAGCACTCAATAAGCAGTTTAAAAAATACGATGCGATGCTGTTCGAGCTTGTCGCAGATCCCAATGAGCGGCTTTCCAAGTCAAAAAAAGACAAGGGTGTTTACAGCCCAATCAGCGCTGTGCAAGTAGGAATGAAAGACGCACTTGCACTGTCCTTCCAGTTGGACGAAGTCGATTATTCCGCAAAAAATTTCGTCCACGCGGACATGTCGCCGAAAGAGTTTGTTCAAGATATGAAGAAACGCAAAGATAATTTTTTATCGATGGCCGCCAGAATACTCGGCTCAAGTTTGGCTGCCCAGGGTGTCTCGCAAGCCAACGGTTCGGACGCCAAAATGATTGCTGCTTTGGCATCGAAGAATCGAAGTCTCGCGCTGAAACGAGTCATGGCCGAGCAATTTTCGACAATGGATGTTCAAATGTCAGGATTCGCCGATAGCGATGGAAAAAGCACACTGCTCACCGAACGTAATGGTAAGGCAATGGAGGTTCTAGGTCGAGAACTTGGCAAAGGGAAAGAGAATATCGGTATTTTTTACGGTGCAGCTCACCTGGAAGATATGCATGTTCGGCTGCTTCGCGATTTCGACGCGACCATCGGTGAGATTACCTGGTTGGACGCATGGTCGCTCTCAGAGTAGAGTATGAGTTGTCTATAATCAGTTAAAATAAAATTAAGACTTCCCGTTGAGGTCGTTTTGATTCATCGATAGTTCTTGTAGAGAAAAGCACCCAGCATGCCTCAGTTAACAGAATCCGGGATATCTATTGTCAGTGATCTCTCAAACCGCCACGGATTTTCACGCGACGCGATAGAACACATGCTGGTCTCTGTGATCAACGGTAATGGCAATATGGCTCAATTTAGCCATCCCGAGTTTGCAGGCTATGGTCAATGGATGCGAGGCGGCATGATCATGTTGGGTGACATGTTCAATAACAACTTGAAGGGCCGCGTCGACTCGCTTTGCTGCGAAATTTCAAACCTGCT
>JANODQ010000638.1:0-12843 GCA_031412775.1 Pirellulaceae bacterium
CATCAAGGCTAACTCGCAAATTTTTCGGCAAACAATTCCTGAGCAATTGAGCCTTCCGCAAGCATTTCGATTATCAGGTTACTTCGCCGGACGGATTGGAAAGCTGTACCACTACAACGTACCCAATTCGATCGGCACCGATGGGCACGACGATCCAGGCTCGTGGGAGCTTGAGTTGAATCCGGCTGGAGTCGATCGGATGGAGCACCATCCCGATATCTTTTCTCTCACCCCCAATCAGTTTGGTGGAACACTCAGTTGGTTTGCATCTCCCAAAAGTGACCAGTATCACACCGATGGACTTTTGGCTTCCGATGCGGAGTGGGTCCTAGAAAGATGTGCTAAGCAAAAGGAACGACCATTCTTTCTCGCGGTTGGATTTTTTCGCCCACACACACCGTACGTTGCTCCCAAAGATCCTTACTTTGGTTGGTATCCCGAAAGTGAAATGCGAGTCGTTCCCAACATTGCCGAAGACCAAGCGGATATCCCTCCGGCTGGCCTTGGAAGCTATAAAAAAGAACAAGACAAACTAACCGACGATCTCCGTCGTCAGTCCCTTCAAGCTTACTACGCGAGCATCAGCTTCATGGATGCTCAGGTTGGCCGCATCATCGACACGCTTGACAAACTCGGCCTCTCAGAAACCACGATCATCGTCTTCACAAGCGACCACGGTTATCACACCGGCGAGCATGGTCTGTGGCAGAAGATGAGTCTCTTCGAAGAGAGCTCACGCGTTCCGATGTTGATCGTTGCACCAGGAGTCGCATCGAAGGGGAGCGTTGCCAAGTCGCCTGTTTCGCAAGTCGATCTTTTCCCGACTCTTGCAGAGCTTTGCGGAGTCAAGGCACCGGCGAACCTACAAGGTCAAAGCTTAGTACCAATCTTGAAAGATCCGAGCGTAGTTGGACGAGGCTGGGCGATCACTCAAGTGACGCGTGGCAATGCGAATCCACAAAAGCCGAATCCAAAAGCCAAGAACTTCTTCGGCTACAGTCTACGTACTCCACGATGGCGATACACCGAATGGGATGAAGGCAACGAAGGCCGCGAGCTTTACGATCACGACTCCGATCCACTGGAGCAAACCAACCTCGCATCGAAACCCGAACACGCCAAGACTGTTGCTGAGTTGTCAACGAAACTGCAAATCGCAGCCAAGTCGACCTACCCAGCCTCAGGCAAATCCCCCGAGCTTAGTCAAAACTTGTGGGCCCCCATCCTGAGCCAGCCTTGATCAAGAGCCGGCAGGACTTCACCGATACTGGATCTATTGACTTCGTGGCCTCGCTTGATTTCTTTTGGAGTTTCAATCAGACTGCTTCTTCGGTGTGGCTATGCGGGCAGCGGTGTTTGGTTTTGTTTGACCGGCGTTGAGGGGGTCGAGAATGCGTGACGATTGGCTTGAATTGCTTCGGAAAGAAAACGATGAAGAATCTTTGCTTCACCTTTGGCAGGAGATTCGTAAGTATTTGCGTTTTCTTGCGTCGAGAAGTTTAGATCGAAGCTTGGCAAGTAAAGTCGACGCATCCGATGTTGCGCAACTTTCGCTCCTTGAGCTGCAGAACGACTTCCATCGCTTCAAGGGAACCTCGAAAGAAGAGCTCAAAGCTTGGCTGGAACGTTTAGTGCTTCATAACGTTCGTGACTGCTCGCGACGATACGTCCAATCTGAGAAGCGAAATGTTCGACGTGAAAAAGTTTTCAGTGACAGCGATCGCGACCCCCTTCCCGCGAAGTCGCCTTCCGCGAGCGAAATGTATATCAAGCGGGAGTCGGATGCGAATCTGGCGATTGCATTGAACCGACTCCCGACTAGCATTCGACAATTAGTTGAGTTGCGATTTCGACGTGGGCTGTCTGTATCACAAATTGCACTCTCGATGAACATTTCCGAGTACAAAGTCCGTAGCGAAATTGATAAAGCCATCACGATGCTACGACGAGAGCTAACTGATCTTGATTGAAAATGAACGCAACGCAGGAATTTCTCCATTCGAAGTTTCGATTGATGATTCGAGCGGTTTGGGCGACACTTCGATCCGGCGCCAGCTTCATCAGTTTTGGGGGCGTTCCGGTGATTCACCTGACGAGGACAATAAGGCAAGCGATCGTTTCGGTCGGTATCAACTTTACGAGGTGTTAGGATACGGTTCGTTTGGCGTTGTCTATCGCGCGATTGATGTCGAAACCAAGGCAATCGTTGCGGTGAAACTGGCTCGGCCTGAAGTCTTGCTCGACATTGGGAAACGCGATCGATTTGTTTCCGAGGCTGCGGCGGCTGAACGTTTGAGTCACCCATATGTTGTCAGGGTAATCGATGCTGAACTTGCGGGACCTATTCCTTATATCGTTTCTGAGTATTGCGAGGGACCTGATCTCGCGGAATGGATCAGCACTCGTGATGTCACCTCATTTTCGGCTGCGGTTACTCTTGATTTCGTTAAAAGAGTTGTTGAAGCAATCGGATATGCGCATTCGGTAGGAATTGTTCATAGGGACATTAAGCCAAGTAATATTTTGGTTGCAAAACTGCCTGCGCAGGAGCTTGTCGAGCAACCTTCTTTCGAAGATCTCATGCCAAGACTTACCGACTTTGGTTTGGCGAAAATTTACGACGGTCCACTGCTCGATTCGCGAAGCAGCGTGGTGCTGGGCACACCTATGTATATGGCTCCTGAGCAGATGCTTTCAAAGTGGGGTCCGGTAAGCCAACGAACTGATATTTATGCAATCGGGATGTTAATTTTCGAGCTACTCGAAGGTCGTCCTTTAAGGCAAAATATTTCTTACACGGACATTCTTGGTAGCTTGATCGGTGGCGGTGAACTTCGGATCAATTTCAATCGCGACGACATTTCTTCCGAGCTAAAAAGAGTCGTCTCAAAATGTTTAGCAATTGACCCTATCGATCGATATGCTTCAGCGACAGAGCTTCATCAAGCTTTGTCAGTTTGTATGGAAGGCAATGCGTCCGAGAGCAGGTATTCTAAGCTACTCAGACAAGCAACAACGTGGGCTCGCAATCCCGATCGCCCAATCCAAATTTGCTATTACATTATTCCGATGCACATTGCTCTCTTTGTTTGGATGCTTTTGTGCTGCGTACTTGGATACTTGATGCCACCACGGTTCGAAGCCACGGACGTGATCCAAGGCTTAGGGATCAGTTTTGGGCTCTCAGGTTCGATGATCTTCCTGAGCTACTTAAGAATATGCGGGCATGCGTGGGCGACGTGGGCCTCGCTGGTCTTAACGATCGCTGGGATGGTTGTTGTTCCGATTTTAGCGATCCTGGACGTGATTCCTTCCTTCGAAACGATATATAAAACAAACCCATACTTTGATTACGTTAATCATGCACAGGTGTTGATACTTGGTATCACGCAGTGCTTTCTTTTGGGAGTTTCATTGCTATGCGATGCCTGCCGGACGCGACGAAACAAGGGGGCGGAGTCATACACTCCGTCGATGAGCTAAAGTAAGCAGCAGATTGAAAACTAGCATTTAAGATACTAATGTGCTAGCTGGTCTTTCCGCTTTCCTGTGACACAATTCACATGTCTTATTGCTGCTAAGGGGCCAATTACATTCCTACCATAATAAAAAACAATTGCGTCTCCGCAGGATTAAACGCAAGACGCCCAGATGTGAACGACGGAGCATTTTCAGAAGTTTTTTAGAAATTTTGCGAGATTTGTTCGCAGGTCCAGGCGCTTACTACGCCTATTGGGGCAGTTCGGGAAGCTGCCAAAGCCCTACGATTTTCTGAGGGGCTTATTCAAACGATGAAATAGGACACTTCCCGCCGAACGCCACCATTTTTACGTTCTAGAATTGCGAATTGCCTGCATTTTCCCCTGTGATCTCTGTGGCTCTGTGTTTCCAAAACTCGAGACCGAGCAATGCTAACAATAGAACGAACAATCGTATGGAATTGAAACAGAGAGGCACGGAAGACACTGAGTTGATGGTGGCGTTAAGCGAGATATAACTAAAAGAGTCATTTTTTAAATACAGGTGGGCTTAGATATCCCTAGTCTTCGAGGGGCTTTACCCAGAAATCAATACCGATCCACTACGAACGTTTTGTGGGGAGTTCCACCAACATCGAACTGTCACGATTGATTACAATTTGCGGTTAATTGCGTCTCTTTGGTTCAATTCTTAATTAGGAGATTTACTGCTATGCGTCGTTTTGTTTTTTGCACCGTTGCTCTTCTGGGTCTTACCGTTTCCGCTCATGCACAAGCACCTGCAACGGTGGCTGAGCCGGCAAAGACACCTGTAAAGATGGCTCCCCAGTCTGCGTTCGTGGCGGCTCCGAAGATGGGCGGTGATGGAAAACCGCAAGATAAATTCATAGGATCGCACGACAAGTTTGTGAAGACGGCTCAAGAAGGCAAAGCCGAGCTCGTTTTTCTCGGCGATTCCATCACTGCGGGATGGGGATCCCAGAAGGAACTATGGGATAAGGCTTTCGGGCAATACAAACCTGCTAATTTTGGGATCGGTGGCGACCGGACGCAACATGTCCTGTGGCGAATCACTAATGGCGAGCTCGATGGAATTAAACCCAAAGCAGTGGTCATCATGATTGGTACTAACAACTCTTCCACAGATCCAGCGGAAGACATCGCCAAAGGGGTGACTGCGATTGTGGAAACCGTTCGCACCAAGCAACCACAAGCCAAGATTCTTCTGCTTGCCGTCTTCCCCCGCGGCCTCGTTGCAACTCCCAACCCACAGAGAGGCAAATTGAATCAAGTGAACGCAGCTATTTCCAAGCTCGATGACGGTAAGAATATCCATTACTTGGATATCGGCAGCAAGTTTCTCCAGCCCGATGGAGGAATCGCGAAAGAAATCATGCCCGACTCACTTCACCTATCGCCCGTTGGCTATCAAATCTGGGCGGATGCGATTTCACCTAAATTGGCCGAGCTCATGAAGTGACCAAGTGAGCTTATTTATCGGTCAGCGAAACACAGAGAGTCTAGGCCAAACATTCCCCACATCCATGCCGACGATCATCATCTTTAGTGGTGATTACGGACTTTCAATGGGTGAGCATGGGCTCATGGAAAAACAAAACCTCTATGGGTTCGGTGGTATGCATGTTCCAATTCTCGAAGGCAACCAGGCGAAACTCCGTGACGTGCTCTAGCTTTGTTTCTATACACATTTAGGCGCGTCTCTCAGAGGCGCGAGATTCCTCCGTCTCTCCGAGACTCGACTGCATGAAAGGCTGTCGGACGCTGAGGGCAAAGTCAATGCGTGCAGGACTTAGCGACCAGCCGCCCACTGTGTGCCTTGAACGAACGCTCGAAGGAATACTGGGTCTTGAAAGGTGTCGCTGGAGTGGCCGTAGGTGGTTCCGAAAACTCGAGCCTTGCCGAACTGATTGGTCCAGAAGACGGGGTGCTTCGAGCCATCTTTTTCGCTAGTCGAGGTTGCGAGAACAGTCGTCCTGGGCCAAACTTTTTCGATGATGTAAAGCTCGTCTTTGGCGGACGTATGGTTTGCTGGGAAGTCCTTCATGATTTCGTGATCAGGTTTGGTGACATCGATTTTGTAGTTGCTCTGGTGGTCATGGCGACGACTTGTAACGCCTAAGAATTGTCTCCAATCATCTATGTCGACTCCTCGGTAGGTGTGCATGGCGCAGTGGACGACGACCGCGTTGACGCCTTGCTCGTGTGCTGATGTTATTCGTCGGATGTAGTCTGCGTTCTTTGTATTCGCGAAGCACTCATTGTGAATCACAACGTCGAATCCTTCAGCCCATTTTGGGTCATCATATAAGTCGATTTCTGCTTCTGTACCTGTTCCTCCTTGATGAATTACCGTCCACTCGACATGGACGTTCGATTCTTTAAACGCCTTCATGATCGCTTCGGACTGGAAACGATAGTCGTGGCAGCAGCCGCCAGTGACAATCATCGCTTTGATGGGAGCTTTAGATTCGGATTCAGTTGCTTTGACGTCAGTTGCTTTTGGTTCTTGGCCAAGCACGTGAGACACCATGAGAATGCACAGAAGACTTTTGAAGCAAAGTGAGAGAGAGCGGAGCATTTTGAAGGACTCGTTCTAGGTGGGAGGAATTATGGTGGCAAAACGGGATGGGTTGGAAGCATGTCAGTGGACGTTGAACTAGACGTATCGCATTCTTTGTATCAATTACTGTGTTTTTCTTTACTTATACTGTGTTCTTATCTACTAACGAGGGTCTTGTGTCAAAACGTAAAATATTCGGTTGGGCTTACTCGAACGATTCGGCTGCTGCGGGGAAATTGCCGAGTTGTAGATCGCTTCGGAACTGTGCGACTGCAGTCCGAGCAATTTCTGAAACGTTAGCATACTTGCGGACGAACTTGGGAGATAGCTTTTCGGTCAGTCCAAGCAGATCATTGACGACAAGAACTTGGCCGTCGCAATCCGGGCCGGCTCCTATGCCAATGGTAGGGATTCGAAGTGCGTCGGTGACTTCCTTTGCGAGCGACCTTGGGACACACTCCATAAGAACCATAAAGGCACCGGCTTGCTGTGCCGATTGCGCGTCTTGCATGAGTCGGCTAGCGTCGCGTTGGACACGATAACCGCCCAGGGCATGAACGCTTTGGGGGCGTAGCCCGATGTGGGCGATGGTTGGAATACCCGCGTCGACCAAGGCCGCGATCGACTCGGATTGCTCATGACCACCCTCCATTTTCACTGCATGACAGAGGGTCTTCTTCATGATTTTCGAAGCCGCTTTCAATGTGTGGGAAACGCCGCGTTGGCCAACCGGAAATGGTAGATCGACGATCACCATTGCCTGCTTTGCAGCACGTGCAACCATTTCTCCGTGGTAAATCATTTGGGCCAAAGTCACAGGAATGGTGGTTTGATGGCCTTGAACGACCATCCCCAAGGAATCTCCTACGAGCAGGCAGTCGACTCCCGCATTATCCAAAAGACGAGCCATAGAAAAGTCGTAAGCGGTGAGCATCGAGATCTTTTCGGCGTTCGTTTTTTTTTGCTGAAGCGTTCGGACATTCACTTGCGGCGAGACAGCGGTCATAGATTCTTTTAAGATTCAGGGAGGAGTATTCGCGAAAAATTCCCAAACTCAGCTAGGAATGCTTTATGATACTCGAAAGGACTTCTTCTTTGTGAAAGTTTGATAACCAGGAGGTTATGATCTATGTGCTTCGAGCCTAATGATTCGCGGTTTGGTTGTGGCGGCATTGAGCTTCGCTTATTTGCTGCCGGTGTTCTGGCAGTCGCAATCTTGGTTGCGTTTTCGAATACTTCCGTATTCGCACAACCTGGCGGTCGTGGAGAAGTCGAACTTGCCGGGTCGTTTGAAGGGGCCCAGGGTGCGACGGTGCGACTAAAAGACGCCCAAGGAAACTATGTGATGGGGACGCTCGATCAACGCGGAAGTACGGTGTCTTATAAGGGCAAGGCGGACCGTGCCGTTCTCAAACCAGGTGCGTTTGTACGGTTCGCTGCTTCAGCAACTCCGGATGGCACGTTTCTAGCACCTCTTTCCGAAGTCGAACTTTATATGCCCAATCCAGAAGTGCTCAAGCGTCGAGCAACTCCGTTGCAAATGTCGCTAACGCATCCAGGCATTTACGTGATGGCAAAAATTACACCGCCGCAGCCTGGTGGTTCACTCGATCCTGAAGTGCGAGTCGTAGGAAGGATTCTTGCAATTGAAGAATCCTCCATGGCATTACAGTGCGGCGACAGACCATTAAAAATCGAAATTGAACCTAACATGCGAGTCGCAATGAATGTGCCGTCGCTAGAGTGGGCGGCCAGTGGTGACAAGATAACCGGAAGAGGCATTTTTAATAGCGAGACACGGCAACTGATGATTCGAAGTTTGGTCGTCACGGGATCGAAAACGTTAGGAACCGAGCTTGCCGCACAAAATGCGCAGGTGGCAGTTCCCGAAAAGAAGCTGACTGCCAAAGAGAAAGCTCTAGCAAAAAAAGAGGAAGCTCTGGCGAAGAAACTCAAAAAATCAATGGCCGAAAACCCCGCCCCTGCCGATGGGGCGAAAGTGATTGGCGAATTAGAACCAAACGCTGCACCGGAGAAGTAAGGAGCAATCGCATGAGGAGTTTTTCTCGTCATTTTTGGATGCTGATCGGACTGTCGCTCACATCGATCCTCAGCGCTAACACCAGTTTGGGACAGCAAACTTTTCAGCTACACGCGCCGGGAGTCCAGACACCTTCGTTCGTGATTGTACACCCGAGTGGGATGCTGCTGATTCGCGACGCATCCAAGCAGGAAACGATTTATCGGCGTGACGAGAAATTCGATTCGGGCGACTCTCTGTGGATCGGATACTATTCCAGTCAAGCTAGGCAAGCACTTCAGTGGCCTGCAAGTAATCGTGGAGCGATGCGTATTGGATCGCTCGACAATTCAAACCAGTGGTCGTTTCGAACAAGTCGCATGACAATTCAAACACAATCACCACCTGGTTCACGCGATGAATTTTTGCCTGATAATAGCCAATTCAACGCAAACCTCGGGATCGATTCCAATTTCAATCGTTTAAGCGGGAACGCTCCAACTTCGGATGGGTTTCGGGTTGGTGGATTCGGAGGATCGGGGATCCAAGGCGGTGGTGGATTTGGAGCCGGCTCGGATTTTGTTCTTCCGATGGATCCCAATCAAGCGGCAGTGCCCATCCAGCTTGGGATGGGCGATCCGAGTCGAAGAAGGTTCTTGGCTAGGAATAGCTATGGAACGCTAGGTGTTGTTCCGCAAACAGCTTTGGGAAATCAAAGCTGGTACATCGTTCCTTTAGCGACTGGGCTTGCGAGAATTCAGTATTACGACAACCAAACGTGGCTCGGGCTTGGGTGCGATGCGAACTCGCAAATGCTGACACTTTCGGCAGTTGGTGGGAATGCGAATCAGCTTTGGCGAGTCAATGCATGCCCTGGGAATATAGGGGCGTATACTTTTGAAAGCATCCTGTTTCCCGGCTTGGGGTTATCGTTCATCGGAAACGGTTTGCAGTTGGCTCCGATTAATTATTCTCCCTACCAGCAGTGGTGGCCCATTGCGCCGCAGTTGCCTATTGTTCAACCGCTCTATCGTAGCGTGTCCCAAAACGTTGTCTCGAATGCGCCGCTTGAGCAGGCCCGAGTCGTTCTACAAAACACGCACAGCGATACGATTATTGTTTTGCTGACAGATCTTCGAGGGGGAGGCGGATCGAAGAAGATTCGCATACCCAGCGGTGCATCGGAAGCCGTGAGCCTTGATCGCGATAGCGGCGCGACCATCGTAGAAACTTTTGAGGTTCGAACCTTGAATGGTTTTTGGGAGCGTAGCGAATCGCGAATCGCAATACCACCTGCTTCCTTGTACGACGTAAGCGTTTACGAAGTCTTCTTGCAGTCCATTGCAATCGATCGCACTGGTTCAAGTCCGAATCCAATCGAAGACATTAACTACCAACCTCGGAGCATCGGCTTGTTCGTGATCCCACCAGGAAATCAATTGGCCAACAATGGCGTTCTAGATGTCTATCAAACAGCAACCGCGGCCATGAATCCAGGGTCGGTGAGAAGGTTACAACAAGAGGATTATGAAAAGCCGAACGCAAGTGCGCCGGTCGATCCATTGAAGGCCATTTTAAAGGAGTTCGAAGGAAAGAGAGCCGCGTTTTAATGAATCCCAGGATCGATTTGAACTGCGACCTAGGTGAAGGCTTCGGGGCCTACTCGTTGGGAGATGATGCTGCGATTATGCCTTTCGTGACGAGCGTGAACATAGCGGCTGGTTTTCATGCTGGTGATCCTTCAACGATTCGCGAAACGTTAGAGCTGGCTTCGAAGTACAAAATCAACGTCGGTGCTCATCCCGGTTTTCCAGATCTCGTTGGGTTTGGGCGTCGCAATATGTCGATGACTCCGCAAGAAGTCTATGATACGGTGCTTTATCAAATTGGTGCGGTGTACGGATTTACTCGAGCGGCTGGGATGGATTTGTTTCATGTCAAACCCCACGGCGCACTCTACAACATGGCAGCCAAGGATCGGTCGCTGGCCGACGCGATTGCCTTAGCCGTCCATCGTTTTGATTGGAATTTGATACTTGTTGGTCTGGCTGGAAGCGAGCTTCTTCACGCCGGGCAAGCGATTGGGCTTCGAACGGCAGCGGAGGGGTTTTTAGATCGCAATTATGAGGCCGACGGTAGTCTAACGCCTCGAAGCGATCCGCAGGCTGTGATCCACGATCCCGAAGTGGTGGCGACTCGAGCTGTGGGCTGGATTCGTGAAGGAGTGGTTACTGCGAGGGCTGGGGAGCGGTTAACCCTGCATATCAATACATTGTGCATCCATGGAGACTCGCCCAATGCGGTTAGACTTTGCAGTCGCATTCGAAAATCTTTTGCAGATCAATCGATCGAAGTGGAACCGCTATAACGCTAAGGTTACAGATCGGAAAGTGACGCGTGGAGCGTTATGAGTGCTGAAATGTGGTATCCATTCGAACAATAGCGTTGTATTGGAATCAGTCACGAGAAAGTGTGGCACACTGGACATGCTCCATTGGATTGGATTAGACTTGGAAGGGTTGTGATTCGAACAAGCGTGTTGCAGCAGGTGTGGGTAAGCCAAGGTTTGGATATGAAATATTGCTCTACTAGCGGAGTAATGAATTTGGCCTTACCGTTACTCACGCTTCCCACCTAATTATTGCTAGGCATCAACAATCGACGTAAACTTATGCCGTTTGGGAATATAGATAAGTGTTTGAACAATCGCGCACTGCAGATTGCATGTGCGGGTCCGATAATTAGTAGTGCATTGATAAGATTAAGCGTTACCTTGCTGGCGACTGCGATATGTGGAACGATAATCCTTTGCACGGTGAGAAACTCTTTAGCCGCCGAGTCAGGGATTGTCGATTTCGCGAGAGATGTTGCGCCAATCCTTGAATCTCGCTGTGTGAGCTGTCACCAGGGCGATAACGCCAAAGGTGGTTTTGTTGTCGGTGACCGCGAGGCAGTGCTGGGTTTTGTGGAACCGGGAGACTCCTCGTCGAGTT
Source organism: Pirellulaceae bacterium (assembly GCA_031412775.1). Classification (GTDB taxonomy): domain Bacteria; phylum Planctomycetota; class Planctomycetia; order Pirellulales; family Pirellulaceae; genus JAIYDQ01. The sequence continues at coordinate 11,074 of JANODQ010000638.1, forward strand.
CTCTTTGGACGGACTATCTGACTGCTAAACCAGTTTCCGAGGATCCGAAGAGTTTGGTCATGCCGCCTGCTGGTCCTTTGCCGTCGAACGAGTTGGCGGTTCTGAAGCTATGGATCGACGAAGGAGCAGTATGGCCGGATGGATACCTGCTCGCAAGCGCGAAGGTCGCAATGAAGCCAGGGGAAGAAGTAAGTAAAGTTGAATCTGATGGGTTTTTAGCTAGAGCGTTCGGAGCGATTGGATACTTTCATCCGGCGGTGATTCATTTTCCGATCGCACTTCTGATGTTTGGCGGGGCTGCCGCAGGGTTATCTTTCTTCACCGGAAGCCGTGCTCAGGCTATCGCGTTTTACTGCTTAGTTTGGGGGAGCCTAGCAACGGTCGTCTCGGCCATAATGGGTTGGTCGTTCGCAACTGAAAAAGGATTCCCCAGATGGGATTTCATCCCCAATGCAGAGGCTCTTGCTGATACTCAGTTGCTGTTTCGCCATCGGTGGATGGGAGTTACGGTGGCTGCGCTTTCGATAATTGTACTTGGTATCGCAATCATTTCGAAAAAGTTTCCTAGGCACTCCATTCGTCACGTTTGGAGGATCGGTATGTTGGTCTTGGCCTTGCTCGTGAGCATCCCGGGCCATCAAGGTGGCGAGCTGGTCTATGGAGACATTCTTGCAAAGGCTGTTACGCGTTTCGTTGGAAAGTAGTCGCTGCTTATGCTAAAAAACTGTGCTGTTGTTGTCACCGGTGGAGCTTCCGGTATCGGGCTTGGAATCGCGAAAGCATTTGCGGACGCTGGAGCCAAGGTCTGTATTGGTGGACGTCGGAAAGATGCAGTCGACGCGGCTGTGGAAACCATCCTCGCCTCCGGTGGATTATCTGGTCAGATCTATGGGCACTCTATCGACGTCTCGAATCGTGAACAAGTCAAAGCGTTCTTCGATTGGTCGACGAAGACAATCGGGCCGACCGAGATTTTGGTGCAAGCAGCCGGTGTCAACATTCGTAACCGAGCGATCGATCTCATGACTCCTGAGGAATGGGACCAAGTGATCGCCATCAACACGACCGGCGCTTACAACTGCATGACGGCCGTGTTACCGGCAATGCGAGCTCGAAAAGATGGATTGATTGTTAATATATCGAGTGTCGCTGGTAAACGAGCGATTGCTTTGGGTGGAGTTGCTTACGGAGCAAGTAAGTTTGCGATGACGGCTCTGGGGACGTGCGTATCCAATGAAGTTGCCAGCGATGGTGTTCGAGTCACCAACGTCTATCCCGGCGAAGTCAACACTCCAATTCTGGACAAACGACCCGTCCCGGTTAGCGCTGAGCATAAGGCACAAATTCTTCAGCCAGAAGACATCGCGGCAATGATCTTAGCCATTGCGGTACTCCCCCCGCGAGCTCACGTCCCAGAGATTGTTATCAAACCACTCTCTCAGGTTTACTTTTAAAAGCTGATCGTAGGCAACGTATACTTGGATAAACCCGATTTGGCGTGCTCCGACTTGTCGGAGCTTTAAGACTTATCAATCGGGTTTCTATCTAGAAAAACCTTGTAAAGCAAACGATTCTGTTGTCACGCGAGAGTCTTTCTTTTCTCAACGTCGCTAATCCGAAAGCTGTGACGAGTCACAGCGGTTCGAAGTTAACTTGATATCTTTTTATATTTAAATCGTCTTGGTTCGTCGTCTTTGATACCAAGTCGCTCACGACGTTGGGCTTCATAAGTTGCGAAATTTCCTTCGCACCAATGAACGTGGCCGTCTC
>JANODQ010000639.1:0-2098 GCA_031412775.1 Pirellulaceae bacterium
TGGGTTTGTTTTGTTTCGAGGGTTGCTCGTTTGGTTTTGGTAGTCTGCCGAAAAGCTCTATCGTTTTGGGTTTTGGCGTTGCCGTGAAAGCGTAGTAGCTGAGATTTGACGAGCCCTTCCTCGCTTGCACACTAGCGATAATAGCGTCTTCTCCAGTGATGATTTCATCCTCAATTGCCCCTCCTTCATCAAGACTTCTTTCAATTGGCCTGCTGTTCGGCCGGACTGCGACGAGTGGGCTTCGTCCGCGATGACAGCGTAGCAGCGTTCTTTCAAGCTTACGCTATTCTCGATGGCTTTCAGTACGAACGGAAACGTTTGGATCGTAACTATCACGATCGGCTGGCTCCCCTCCAACGCCGCCGCCAATTTTTCGGATTTGGATCCCTGACCCTCGTCGCGATTGATGCGGGCCACGACTCCGTCGGCATGTTCAAACTGATAGATCGTGTCCTGGAGTTGGTCGTCAAGGACAGAACGGTCGGTGACAACAATGACGCTATGGAAAACCTTTTTACCATCGTCGTTGTACAGCGACGAAAGTTGGTGAGCCGTCCAGGCAATGCTATTCGATTTGCCAGAGCCCGCACTGTGCTGAGCTAGATACTTGTGACCAGGCCCTTCTTCGCGACTTGCCTGAAGAAGTTTGCGAACCAAGTCCCACTGATGATACCGGGGAAAGATCAGGTTTTCTTTCTTTGTTTTGCGACCGTCCCACTCTTCCTCGGTGTTGATTTCCAAATGGACGAATCGGCCGAGGATATTCAGCAGATTCGCAGGCAACAGAACCTCGTTCCACAAGTAATCGGTGGCATAAGCGTCGACGGCATCGGGCGCATCATTACCAGCACCACCTTCTTTGGTGCCTTTGTTGAATGGCAAGAATCGAGTCTCGTCACCTGTCAACCGTGTTGTCATGTAAGCTTCGTATTGGCTGACTGCGAAGTGGACCAATGCGCCGCGTTTGAACGTCAATAATGGTTCGGGCTTATTCGTCTCAGAGTCTTTGGGCAAGCGAGTTTTCTGGTACTGGCGAATCGCGTTTTCAACCGCCTGTTTGAATTCGCTTTTCAGCTCCATCGTCACGACGGGGATGCCGTTTACAAACAACACGAGGTCGATCCGCCACTTCTTGGCCTGATTGCCGGTTTCCTCCAACTCAGACGCTGATGCGTACGGGCTGTAAACCAATTCCGGTACGACTCGGAGGATGTTCCCCTCGTACATCATTTGCGTATCCGGGTTCAGGCCGTGTTCGGGTTTGAACTGGCACATTTTGAAGGAGACTGATTTGTCGCGTAGCTGATGACGCAATACTCCTAGCGTACCGTAAGTTCGCAAGTGATTGTCGCTTGCTTGCGGATCGGCTTTAGCGAGCTGTGATGCGAGCTTGTCGATGATATCTTGTCGATGATATCTTGTTGAAATGCAGCTTCTTTGGCGTCAGCGTTCATGCAAATATACTCGTGTCTTAGCCGAAAGGCATTGGGCGTTAGTGAACGAGGATCCCGAGTCAAGTTTGAACGTGATGGTTAAAGGAAGCCGCCGCTATCTTCCGACCACAAATGAGAACTGCAAATCTACCCAGGCATGCCGGTTTGTAATTCAAATACCATGTTCCATAGCTGATGAATCTCGCCCCGCTCAATTAACTCGATCGGTTTCAGGCCATCAAATGAATCATTAGGGGTCTGAAACCATAATCCAAGCGATTCGGGAGCGACGAGTTCGGACATCGCTTCCCACAAAAGGTAAACTTCATTGTAAGGTCGCTCAAGTTTTTTTACTTCGTCTTCGCCAGCTTCCACTTTGGCGATCGTTCGCTCGGCAACATTAACGATTCGTCCAAACATTTGCCGTGGCATTTCAAGACGATCCCGAAGTTCCAGCTTCTTCATTCGCCCTATCTTGATCACGCCTTGGCCCTTGAGACCGGTAACCCCGCTAACAGCAATCCTACCTACTTTAGCCGCTGTTTTCTTGCGATAACTTTTGGTTGTAGCTTTCTTTTTCGCAGCTTTTTTGGATGCGGTTTTTTTATTTATTGATTCGGAGGTGCTAACTATGACGCAAAAGACGAATTCAATAAATAAAAAAA
>JANODQ010000640.1:0-8823 GCA_031412775.1 Pirellulaceae bacterium
TGTTCTTACGCAAGTGTCAGGCAGTACGTCCCGCAGGGCGGCTTTCGCGCGACTGGGTCTGTACGAAGAAATGATCCGGAGGAATTCCCTCCTAAAGAAGATAGTTCGGAAGATAGCAATGATTTCCTGAAGAGAAAATACTGCTTTATCGGAAAAGACGACGCAGATTGCCAGGCCAGCTTCGCTTTGGGCTGTTGTAAATTGCTCAGCCCTGCTGCATTAATCGTATCTTGAAGAAATCCGTCATAGAATCTGTAGCGTTTCGGTCGATAGATATGCTATTCCCGATGTTCCGCATCGACACAGCTTTCGCGATGCGGTACCGCAGCCCTCTCTTTGAAAGCTATCGATTTTAACATTGATGGCGAACTTGTTTATGTATTCTTATCCGCAACTTTCTTTTACTTCGGTAACCAAGATTTTCGTAGCGATTATCGCCGTCGCTGCGTTGACGATTTTTAGCGCGGGTTCGTCGTTGGGACAAACGGGGCTCATGCAACCTGCGGGTTCGCAGAACTATGGCAATGGTTGGCAGCCAGCACCGCGCTATCAAAGTTCGGGCAACTCCAACCAGGTCACCATGGGCAGCCCTGTTGTGAATGGACCGGTTGCGAGAATTGCAGAATCGTCAACTTCTGGTTCATCCGGGACTGCAGGGAGCAATGGTTCGGCGAACGGTAATGACAAATCAGAGCAAGGCAAGATTCCCGTCCGTAGTCTACTTCAGATGTTTTCTGAGGGGGGATTGTTGATGTATCCAATTGCATTGTGCTCGTTTGTAATGACTGTATTTTTCTTTGAACGATTGATTTATTTGCGTCCAGGTCGTGTCATTCCAAGACCGTTTGTGAAACGACTTATCGAACAATTGGAACAACAACAAATGGACCGCGATGAAGCAATCGAGCTTTGCGCGAAGAACCCAAGTCCCATTGCGACCATTTGCGCAGCCGCTTTGAAGCGTTACGGCCGCCCCGCAGTTGAAGTAGAGCAGATGGTGTTGGATGCAGGAGAACGCGTCACAAATCAGCTTCGTAAGCATCTTCGAGTTTTCAGTGCAATCAGCAACGTTACACCTTTGCTTGGTTTGCTCGGCACGGTTTTTGGGATGATTGAAGCTTTTAACACCATTGCAAGTTCAAATGCCATGGGGCGTCCGGAGTTACTTGCCGGTGGGATTGGTGAAGCGTTAATCACGACCGCTTCAGGTTTGTTGGTGGCTATCCCATCATACTTGACATACATGTATTTCCTTGGCAGGACAGATCGATTATTGATCGAGATGGATTCGTACGCTCAAAAAGTTGTCGATGTCATCAGCAGCGAAGGACTAGCAGAATTGGACAACGGGCGATCACGTGGAAGATCTCGACGAGCGGCGTAGTGTCAACAAAAAACAAGTCTCGCAGTTTTTGTAAACATTTGCATTCAGAATTATGCCACTCAAAGTCCATACTGACGAATCACCTACGATCAATTTGACGAGCATGATTGACGTTGTGTTTCTACTGCTTATTTTTTTCATGGTAGGCACGAAGTTTACCGAGATGGAGAACAACATTGTATTGGATCTTCCTCGCGTTGCAGACGGAGCGAACGCGAACCAGCAATCCTCCACAAAGACCGTCAGCGTTTTCAGGGACGGTTCCGTCTCGCTAGACAATCGAACCATGACGTTGCCCGAACTAACGCAAGTAATGTATCAGTTGCGACAACAGAATCCGCAAACAAGCGTGGCTGTGCGAAGCGATGCAACGTTGATGATTCAACGTGTCATGGAAGTTGCCACCGCGATCAAGAAAGCTGGAATTCAACGACTCTCATTCACGACGTCCCAATCAACTATGTCGCGATAAGGACGAGGGTGTGAATGGATGACCGAACCGTTGCTTAGGTTACTCTTGCTCGCGGCCCAACAACCAACGCTGGCAACGCCTGTTGTCGGGTCTACCAGTCGCGTGCTAGCAGTCTCGCTAGGTATTATGTGCGCGATCATTGCGATTGGCTTGTGGGGTGTATCGCGGTCCAGATGGGGCCAAAACAAGCCGTTGACAAATTGTATTGTCTTGGCTGTGCTCGCGCATATCTGGCTGTTGATGTATGCGTATGGAACTCGCGTCGTTACGCACGGAGTTCCGGGCCGAACGGGAAGCAACGCGGCCTTTTCTACTGACAGCATCGAATGGCTGGACGTTCCAACAGAACCTTTCGATTCGATGCCTGAAGTACCGTCCGATTCTCTGATGGCTCCCTCTCTGATGGTCACCCCTCCGCCACTCCTTGCCGTCGCAAGAGAAGCCGAGACATCACAGACGCTTGAGGTCGCAAGCACAGAAACAGAGCATTCGGAACTTACTTCGGGTGCTCCTTCCGCAAAAGAGACGGCTTCCGAGACGTTACCAAATGAATTAGAGACTAGGTCACCCGACAAATCATCGGATGAGTTATCGGCAGAGCTGATCGCTGAGTTATTACCAGCCGTTGTTGCATCGGCCGAATCGAAGGATGCTCCGCTTGTGCCTCAAGATGTCCCGAGCGAAACCGTTCTTGCTATTGGTGCGCAAGGCACTCCGGAAGCGTCTCAAAGTGCATCAGACTCAAGCGTGTCAACTCACGCCGTTCAGCAAAATATTGGAGCACAGAAAGTCGAACCAACGCGTCGACAGGACCAACAGAAGGTACCCGACTCGTATCAGCTTCGCTTTTCGGAATCGAGACTCGCCGCAGCTTCGCAGTTCGGTGGTGACGAGTCGACAGAGGCGTCGGTGGAAGCTGGATTACGATGGCTGACGTTGAATCAAGAATCTGATGGATCATGGAACGCTGCGAGACACAACGCCGGACGCGAAACGCGGACCATGGAGCGTGATCGTGCGGGAACCGGTTCCAAAGCCGATACGGCGATGACGGGGCTGTCGCTACTTGCGTTTCTCGGAGCGGGCTACACGCATGCAGAGGGGACTTACAAGACGCAAGTGGAAGCGGGGCTTCGGTTCTTGCTTGACTCCCAAATGCCTTCGGGGGACTTAGCCGGGTTGAAGCAGATTGGAAACACTTCCGATGTTTACTATGCGAGAATGTATTCGCATGGAATGGCCGCGTTGGCATTAGCTGAAGCCTACGCAATGACCGGCGATCGTCGATTGGTCGAGCCGATACAGAAGGCCTTGGGATACACCCTGCAAGCACAAAATCGACGAACGGGTGGCTGGCGCTACCAAGCTTTTTCGGTCGATGACCCTGGCGACACGAGTCAGTTCGGTTGGCAGGCGATGGCGTTGCTGAGTAGCCAAAACGGAGGCTTTACGCTTCCGATTGACACGATGCCACAGATGCACGGCTTTATTTCTCGAGTCAGCGTGGGTCGCTTTGGGGGATTGGCAGTTTACCGACCGATTCCTGGCCAGCAACCAACCCGCGCGATGACAGCCGAAGCTCTTGCCCTACGTTTAATGCTTAAGCAGCCGACGTCTCCGGAGGCGATTGGCGAAGCCAAGCAATTCCTGCTTCAAGAGCTTCCGGGTATGGGCGAGGAAAATCTTTATTACTGGTATTACGCGTCGATCGCACTCTTTCAATTGCAAGACGAAGCGTGGCTGACCTGGAACCAGGCCATGAAATCCCAGATCCTCAAGAGTCAGATTACCAGCGGCCACGACGGAGGATCGTGGAATCCGACCTGCATTTGGGCCGGGTATGGTGGTCGCGTTTACAGTACCACGATGAGCTGCTTGTGCTTGGAAGTATACTATCGCTACCTTCCGATTTATCGCGCCCAATCACTCGCATCATCCTCCCAATCGGAACAAAAACGATAACTCTTCGGATTGTATTAGGATTGTTCAGTTGTCGGAGGCTTATGGATAAGTCAAACTATTGCTCACGGCGATGCTCGGCATGGTTTGTGGCTCGCTTCTTGAACATCTTCGTAGACAAAAACATTGATAGAAGGGTCATTTGATGCTGCATGCTGTAATCATGGCGGGAGGTTCGGGAACGCGGTTCTGGCCTGCTAGCCGACAATTGACGCCAAAACAGCTTCTCAATATCAACGGTCCGAGGACGATGCTCCAATCGACCTACGATCGATTGCAAGGGCTAGTCTCGAGCGAGCATGTGCTGGTTCTTACCAACGAACAGCTAACCGACGCCGTTGCCAAACAAATCCCCGATCTTCATCTGGAGCACATTGTCGGCGAGCCATTCAAACGCGATACCGGACCGTGTATCGGTGTTGCGGCGTCGCTGGTTTATGCAGCCGACCCTGAAGGGGTCATGATTGTGATGCCATCGGATCACGTCATTGAACCGAGAGCAGAATTTCACCGAGCCGTGAGAGCCGGTCTCGCTTTGATCGAAAAGCAACCGGATCTCATTGTGACCTTTGGGATTCGTCCTAACTATGCTGCCGAGTCGTTTGGATATATCGAACGAGGCGAAGCAATCGCTGGAGAAGCTGGGACTTCCGTTTTTGGAGTACAGCGTTTTCGCGAGAAGCCATCGCGTGAGATCGCAGAAGAATATGTCTCTTCGGGTAACTTCTACTGGAACAGCGGAATCTTCATGTGGAAGGCTTCGACAATCTTAGAAGCGCTTCGTAATTTTGAACCCGAGATGTCAGGCCACATCGCCAACATTGCAGCAGGGATCGGCACTAACAATTTCCAACAAACATTTTCCGAGCACTTCGTTAAGATTCAGGGGAAGTCAATCGACTTTGCGGTGATGGAGCGATATTCACCGATTGCCGTTCTGGAAGCCCCGTTTTCTTGGGACGACGTCGGTAGCTGGCAAGCGATCGCGCGGCTGATTGCACCCGACGAGCACGGCAACGCGGTCCAAGGACCTTACATGCCGATTGACTCGCGTGGCATGATCGTGCGAACCGATGAAGATCATCTCGTGGTAACGATAGGGATGGAAGATACAATTGTTGTGCATACTTCTGATGCGACTTTGGTTGCTCCAAAGAGCGAAGAAGAACGAGTCCGCGAAGTGGTGAAACAACTTGTTGAACTTGGTTACACTCGATATTTGTAACGGGATAAATCTTTTGCTGAATGGTTACCGAACACGGATTTGATAAGCCACAAGCGCGAACGCTTAACAAAAATCGCCTCGCAATTGGCCTGAGTATCACATTTCATCTTTGTTTGCTTGCAGTGCTATTCATCGTTTATATCCCTCCTCGCGCTTCCTTCTCCCCACCGGATTCATCGAAGAAACCTGACAATAGCAAGTTCCAAGCAGAACGAAATGCTGCTGCGCAAGCCAAGCAAGCATCGACGTCAGCCACCATACAGTCCTCCGTGAAAGCTCACATGGAGACCGCCGTTAACAAGCCTGCCGCGGAAGCCCTTGTGGAACTCGATACAAAAGTTCGTCAGTTGGATAAATACATTGACGCCCGAACCGTTGAAGAAACGGCTAAAGCGGTTGCAGGCTCTCTCGGGATTGAGCGGAGCACGTATCAACCCAAAGCCGATCCGGTCCCAGGCGCACTCGACCCGGACACAGCTCAGATCCTCGACATAGTTCCAAACGCTGGCGGCTTCAAAGAGGAAGCATACATGGCAACCATGATCGATGCGGAGGGGCACCAAGCACAAATCCCGATGAGCGAATCCGAAGGGAAAACTGCTTACGACGCTTTCCAAAAAATGAAAAACTATCCGGCTTTAGAAGGCCTTTATCGCCAAATCGTGATGCCGCTAATTCAAAAGATAATAAGCTCACCCGAAACGATCCCGTAGCATGGAACTATTGTCCCGTCCGGTTCCCAGCCCAGTTACTCCTTCGGGACAATGGTCCCAAACTACATTTGGTATTCTACAGCTTGCGGCTCGCCTCGGTGCTTTAGGTTGTTATTGCTACACGCCGTTTAGCCAGATTTGCAAATAAGTTATCCGACTGGCGACGTTATCACTTCGCGCCGAAGGCAAAAGATGTTATTTTTCGCAATCCGCAGATTCCTCAGTCAAAGGAAGCCCGCGCACCAGTAAACGTCCGTACACTGACTCTTGAGAGAAATCATGACAAAGCCACATAGAAAATTGAAGAAGGCCAACCATGGCCAACGAGCGGCTAACAGCAAGGCCCGCAAGGCGAAGCGTCGAAAGATCCGTACCTAAGAGCCTTCTGGGTATAGTTGTTGTTTTTCATCGCAGACCTTTGAAAAGGGCGTTGAGTGAGTTCCAAAGACTGGATTGTTGATCCTAAGACACTGGACTTCGGTCGCACACTGGCGGATACCGAAGAAATCCGAAAGTGGAACCCGCAGCGTTTCGAAATGGAACAGTTGACGGCGATCATCCACGAAGATCCCGTTCGTAACGCTTGCGTTGGCTATAAAGAGATCACCGACGAAGAATTTTGGGTGAGAGGACATATGCCCGGCATGCCTCTGATGCCTGGCGTCGTGATGCTCGAGGCAGTCGCTCAGGTGTGTTGCTACTTTGCACACAAATACGACCTTCTCGGAACTAGTATGGTTGGCTTCGGCGGATTGGAAGAAGTTCGCTTTCGTGACCCCGTGGTTCCAGGTGATCGCTTGGTCGTTATGTGCCAACTTTTGAAGGCTCGTCGCAATCGGCTGATCGTTTGTCGGTTTCAAGGAGCCGTTGAAGGAAATTTGGTCCTCGAAGGCATTCTAAAAGGGATTCCTATTCCCGTTGATGATCTCCAAAAGGTTCTCAAACAAAAGCAAGCGACTCGCGTTAGTCGTTAATAAAAAAACTTCGTTTCGTTTGAGAGTAGGTTGGTCTTCTCTGAAGCTAAGTTCGCTTATGGTTGTATGCTCGAGTGCTTTGTCCAGATGAAATATGTGGGGTTTGTACATGTAGTAGATGTCGTAAAACATCTTAATTCTTACGAATACAGCCACCCCAATTTTTAAGTTGGACAAACAATAGGTCGACGGTTTTCATTTGGGCTGGATGAAGCTAGCGCAGACACTGCAAATAACACTTCGAAAGACAACAAGGCTTCGTGTAAACTGATCATTGAAGTAATGCTGTAATAGAAAACTGGTATTTCCCCTTAACGAAATTTGTTAATTGTGCGTATTTTCTTTTCAATCATCTTTTGCGTCCTCGTATCATGCCAACCGGTTCTCGCGCATCCTGGACACCAGACACTTCCTGTACCAACGGAATCAGCGACTCATTACTTTGTTGAACCGCAACATGGATATGTTTACGGGCTAGCAAGTCTGATTTCAGCGGCTGTTTGTTATATCTTGATTCGACGCTTTCACAGGGTTTGATCAGCTTGAACAAAACGAATGATCGCACAACCCGAAATCGAAAGCGGAAGCGAATTCGTCATCGCGGTGTCCCAGGCGCGGCTCCAGGCACAGTCGTCTCTGATCCAAATTCAGCAACTACGGTCATTCGAGTCTTAGCGACATCGCCCGGTATATTCTTCGAGCAAGATATCGCAAACGTTAGCGATTTGAGTGAGATTCTGGCTCGTTACACCAGCGTATGGATCGAAGTAACAGGGCTCGGGTCGGCAGATAAAATCGTACAACTGGGTGAACTTCTTGGCTTGCATTCGCTGGCGTTGGAGGACGTAGTTAACGTTCATCAACGCGCGAAGATGGATGCTTTTCAGGATTACTTGTTCGTGGTCGCTCGAATGTTTGATACGTTCGACACTGCAAATTCTGAACAAATTAGCTTTTTCTTGAAGAAAAACTTAGTCTTGTCTTTTCAGGAGCGACCAGGGGATTGCTGGGAGAACATTCGTCAGCGACTCCGGATGCGACACGGAAAGATTGCGACACATGGACCTGATTACTTGCTTTACGTTTTATTGGACGCAATCATCGACAGTTACTTTCCAGTAATGGATCGATTGAGCGACGAGGTGGACGCACTTGAAGATCAGATAACCGCCAAAGCTCAAACCAAACAGATGCATCAAGTACACCAACTCCGCGGGCAACTACTGGACGTTCGCCGAGCCATTCGGCCTCACCGCGAGATGATCAGTGCGATCAGCCACCATGAATCACATTTAATTGTGCCAGAAACGCACGTTTTTTTCCGGGATTGCTACGACCACGTCATTCAAGTCATTGATAACGTAGATACCTACCGCGAACTCACCTCTGACCTTCGCGACTATTACTTGTCGATGGTGAGCAACTCAATGAACGAGGTAATGAAGCTTTTGACGATTATTTCCACAATCTTTATTCCGTTATCGTTCGTTGCCGGGGTTTACGGAATGAACTTCGACACGGCTTCACCGTGGAATATGCCAGAGCTGAAATGGGAATATGGATATCCATTCGCGTTGACCATAATGGGAATCATCGGATTTGGGCTCGCTTGGTCGTTTCGCAGACGAGGTTGGCTATAGAATTCGTTACCAGGCCGGCATTGAGCCAAAAGGCAATGCGTCTTATATTCTCGGACTCGTGAATACCAAACGAGAATGACATAGAAGCCAAGAAAATAGGATTCTTGGCGTCGACAATCACACAAAGCCCTATTTTGATTTGATACGCATCGGCGTGAAAAACTCATGAACCAGAAAAAACAAGAGCTTCAAAGCAACCTTCTCGCAGATCGCATGGAAGAGTTTTTTATCAGCTTGAAGCCTTACCTGAAATGGTTTGCGGCAGCCATTGTCGTACTAGTCGTTGCAGGAATCGCATTTGGACTCAGGAAGCAAACGGCCGATAAGATCGCTGCCGAATCGTGGACAGAATTTTACTTTGCTGGCGGGCGTCCTGATCAGTTAGACGCGATCGCTCAAACATATCCGGGCACTCAAGGATCACTATGGGCACAACAGATCGGTTCCGATTCGTTG
>JANODQ010000641.1:0-4052 GCA_031412775.1 Pirellulaceae bacterium
CTTTTTCCTTGCGGACCGAGTCCAGCTTCAGTTGAGCTACTTCACGAGCAAGTCGTTCTTGGAGCGAGTTGAACTCGGGGCTGCCTTCGCGAAGATCCTTCAGCTTTTCAGCGTCCTTAACCAGGACGTCGCGTCGCTTGATTAATTCTTCTTGAGTCGCTTTGACTTGGTTTCGCATCGCAGTTTGTTGCTGCTTGATCGAAGGGTGGTTTTTGACGATGAAGCCAACGTCAATAACAGCAACCTTGATCGGAGAGGCGGCACTCGCAGCGGAAGCCGCTGCGGGCTGCTGTGCAAGAAGAGTGTTTGCAGCCGAGCTGCAAGACACCACGGTAAGGGCTGATAAAGCCAATTTGTTCCAAACGCGCACTGTAGAGCACTCCTTGTCACGTGACTGCGTAATATGGTTCTGCGAGTCTTAGTCATTCCGTGACCAAAAAACCTCGCTCCGATGCAAGTATTGCTATTCTGGCTAGCTAGGTAAATAGCGATATGTCGACTATTGACCGAGTGTTACTGGAATATTGAATCTTTCGTTATCCCGTTGGACTTCCAACGTCACTAAATCACCAGGTTTTTTTTCCGAAAGAGCATCAATCAACGACTGCGGCGAGTCGATGGGAATGCGATCCATCGTTAGTAAAACATCCAGCGGTTTCAGAGATGCTTTGGAAGCGGGCGAGTCTTCAGCAACAGATTCAATTTGAACTTTTGAGCTCTCTTGAGAATCTGTCGGGAACTGAACCAGCCGAACTCCCAATCGTGCTCGTCGCACAATCGGTAGCCGAATGTCAGCCTTCCCTTGGACAGCCACGTAGGATGGCTTTCCAGGCAACTTCGCTAACTCCATCGTCATCTGGTAAACCATATCGGTTATCGCGGCTATGCCGTCTGTATTGATTTTCTCAAAATCGTCAGTTGGGCGGTGATAATCTGTGTGAAGCCCGGTAAACAGGTGAAGCACGGGGACTTTTTGTTCGTAGAATGGCTGATGATCGCTTGGCCCGTATCCTTCGGACTGCTTCCGAATTTGCAAGCCTGACACCAGATTGACTCGATCGATCATACTCGGAAACTGCATCGCGGTCCCAGCACCGTAGACAATCAACTGACGATCCGACATGCGACCAATCATATCCATGTTGATCATCGCTACCGTCGACTCGATTGGGAAACGCGGGTACTTGATGTAGTGCCGACTGCCAAGCAGCCCACGCTCCTCACCCGTGAAAGCGATCAGGACAATCTGTCGTCGGGGTTGCGTATCTTCTTTCATGGCTGGCGAAAGCTTCCGAGCCAGTTCCAGCAACGCGGAAGTTCCCGAGGCGTTGTCGTCGGCCCCGTTATGGACCGCGATGACTCCGGGTGAAAGCGAGCCTGGCCCACCCATTCCGACGTGATCGTAATGAGCCCCCACCACTACCGTCTCCGCAGCAAGCGAGCCAACCCCCGGAACGCGACAAATAACATTCTTCAGTTCAATGGATTCTGTTTTGAGCGATACGGCTCCAGCTACGCTGACTCCAGCAAATTCAACCGACCGTGGCTTTAGATCCTGGTCGATGGCCTGCTCAAGCTCGTAAAGGCTCATCCCCGTTTCCCGAGCGATCCGCGGTTCCACTAACTCGCGTCGGATAAACATCACCGGAATGCTTGGAGCCGCGTTGGACCTCCCCGCATCCTCAATCCCAGGCAATCGGTCGTTCTCGGAAGCAACCGCTGTAGTACCTTTAATGGTATCTTTACTAGGCTCTTTCCCTTGAAGCGAAACCCCATCATTGATAAAGAGAATTGCTGCGGCACCGTGAGCGACTGCGTTAGCGTACTTGGTCGTAAAGTAAGCGTGCTTGCTGGCAGAAGTACCTGCAAATCGACTACTTGGATCGGCTTGCTGGGGCTCCTTACGAAGCATCACAACAACCTTGCCGCGAACGTCTATCGAATCGTAGTCGTCGTACTCGAACCCCGATTCCTTGGCGGTTATTCCGTATCCAACTAAGCATAAAGGGCCCTGAAATGCTTGGTTTCCACCCAACGAAAGTGGTCTGAAGTCCTCGTCCAATCGCAAGTCACTGGCTTTCGCATCAGTCCTAGCATCGGCTGCGTTATTGGTCGATTCATTCACTGACTTTTTATTCGCGTCGTAACCATCCGCGATGATGCGAAGCGAGTTGGTAAGCGGATCGGCAACGGAAACGCTTCCGGGAATCTTGAACGGTTGAAAAGGCAAATCTCCGAAGATATTTGTATCAAGCCCCAGTGTTTGCCACCGCTCAGCAATGTACTCGGCAGCCCGATCAAGCCCGTCGGTTCCTGGGCCTCGACCTCGCATATCGTCCGATGCCAAGAACCGCAGATCCGCAGCGATCCGCTGCTCGGAGGCGATATCGACTCTCGACGAATCTGCAATCTCGGTTATCGCCGGTGGAAGCGGCGTTTCAGGATACTCGGTCGCTAATGAAACCGAGACAACCACCAAGCCGCCAGCAAGCAAAAGGATCAAACGTAGCATGTTTGTATACACCGATCGACTTGTTAGCGAGTAGCCTTACGGATTGGCCGCCATTGAAGCGAATCCGAATTTGACGCAGACCTTGGCTCGGAATTATCGCGATCTGTGGTTGCGGTGGGCCTACCCGTGCTAACGGTCTTGGAGCGTGAATTGAATCCCGATCGGTCCGGAATAGTTCGATCCGCTACGGAGTTATTGAGAAGCGGGTTGCTTGGAAGTCCACGATCCGCAACGGCTCGTTGGTTACCGGCGTTGAGAGGGCGATTCGAGTTGAGTTGGGCTTGAAGACGAGCGGCAAGCTTTTCGGTTTCGGCTTGTTGTTGCAAAAGTCGGTTACGATCTTCGCGAAGTTGTTCGTTTTCTTTTTTCTGTGCTCGAAATTCGCTGAGCAATCGTTCGCTTTCCAGCTTCGACTGATACATTCGACCTGTAATCGGACCGTTCTGGCAGCCCGAAGCGAACGCGATGACTAGACAAGCCGCGACCGACGCAACTACTTTTCTAGCTATCCACGAAGCTTTCACGAATTCAATTCTCCACACGTCAACGAACCTTAAACCGACGTTGGTCTTATCAAAACCCATTTCCTAGAACAAGAGCGACGCATTCGAATTTCTAGAGGATTGAGCAGTTACCGACGCTATCTTCTTGCAAACTCTCGGATACTCAACTTTGTTTCGTGTTCGGGAAACGCTTCGGCGCCTGGATCACGACCTTGAAAGTAGTGCTTCTGCCAACCGCGATGGAGCGTCTCCTGATCGCGCTGGTCGATTTTGCGATGAAATTCGTTCCGATCTTTACTCCAAGTGCGATGACGTTCTTCGCTGACCGGGTCGTTCGACAAAGGTGTTTGAATCGGGTTAAGCGATCCAAGCAGATGTCGCGGGTACGGAACCACCATGCAGATCGGTTCGCCTCGCTCAAATCGAACTGCCAACCCTGGACGCGTAAGCTTCCAATTCATGGTGAAAGTTGCCGAAGTCCAATCAGCCTCGACCATCCCTTCCAGCGGCCAAGCGCCGTCCTTGGGCCAATTGGTCGGACCTTTGACCCATAAGTTAATGTCCTTGGGCGTCCGAAACAGGAATGGCATATTGATTGTAACGGTACCGTTCCCAAACAAGCTCGAAATCCTATTGTCCGGCGGAACTAAGTCCCAAACGATCGCGACATCTTTCACCTCCAAGCCACCATTCCAGGTCGCCGTGAAACTCGCTGGACAACCGATAAACCAGCCCGCTTGATTCGCAATAGTGAGTGGCAAGCAGCGATAAGCAAATCTCTGCTGTGATTCGTCCATCCACGGCCGATTGATCGGTGCGGCTCGCAAAGCTACATCCACTGGTGGATAGATCTCGTAAGCATAAAAATTCATTTCGCCATCGGGGGGGTTGGACATTATTAGTTGACAGTTGACGGTTGAAAGTTCATTTCCGCTTAATCGTTTTTTGCGGACAAAAGGGTTGATCTGAGTTTACGCGCGAATGGCAACCTGTAACTAAGAGTAAAAGATCCGTTGTCGTAGACTAGTTTGCACAGG
>JANODQ010000642.1:0-6947 GCA_031412775.1 Pirellulaceae bacterium
ACCATGGCTGGCGTATCGGTAGCGGCTCCGTCAGCGTTTTTCACGGGCGCAAATACTTCGGCGGGATCACTTTCGACAACCAATGCCGTCTTTGCCATCGGTAGAAGATCAAATACGAACCGTTCAAACTTAATCGCATTAGCTGCGCTTGGTTTGACTATTACTCCATCGGTTCCAATGAACGGTACGGGCTTCTTCGCATGGTGAAATGGTAGGCCTTCTGCGGAGTGCTGAACGGACTCTAAGAACTGCCTCTTAAACACATGAACCGCGATGTTACCAGCCCACAAAAGCAATGAGCCATCCTGATTGGTTTTCTCAGCAACATCCTTTGGTAGGTCGCTGTACTCGATGATCTGTGTTTTCCCATCGATGCTGACAACATTTCCGACTCGTTCCAGCGGAAAGGTCTTTCGAACCACTTGCGTTGTCATTTCGGACTCGGCAAGCAAGTGATATCCGATCAAGAGCGGATCGCAAATCTCGACCATAGGATTGTCGACTTGTGCGTAGAAAAAGTGGTCGATCCCTGCATCGCCGGCGTCTTCTAAGCAACCGTTTTTTGCCATCGCAGCAAGCAAACCGCCGTGACCATCCGGGCTCAGAGCAATCTCGCCTTTGTCAGATAACAGAATCTGCCCGGTCTTCGCATCAATCGCCGGCATCGAACCTTGGCAGAATATTCTTAGTTGGTCCGAAGCTAAACCAAACCCATCGTGGTCGCTCAAAAACAGCCTTGTATCTGCGTCCGTTGCTGGGCTTGTCATGACATACATCGGTATTGAAACGTGGTAACGTTTCATAACGGCTCGAAGTCGGTCGATGTGCATTTCAAAAAGAGTTCGATTCGATAACGGACCGATTGGGAACATTCCTTTCGGATGACTGAAGCCCAGCCGAGTCCCTTGACCGCCTGCGACCAAGATCATTGCGATGCGACCATTCGTGAGTGCTTTTCGCCCCGCTTCGATCGCATCTTGCTTGTTGATTCTTGGAGACGTGTCACCTAATTCAATGGCATCTGGTGGACCAGCAGCAGCAGCCAACGCGGCCCAATCTGGCTGAGCCTCGTCGCCTTCGAACAATCGCTTGATCAATTTAAAATCGATCGAGCTCAGTTGGTTCGCAAAGGCGGATTGCTGTTTGGGAGTTAGCGAATCCCAGTGCTGCAAAAGATGTGATTGCCCAAACTTCTTTACTTCGTCAGAAATCTTATTGTCTAACATGAGTCTCAGTTATTTACCTTGTGCGATGCGTTGTAATTCTTGCAAGGAAGTAAGCCCGGTAGCAACAGCGAGAATCCCTTCATCCTGGAAAGAAAGGTGCCCCAGCTTTTTTGCATGTTGGCGAATCACGCTTGGATCTTTAGCGTTTTTCGCAATTGCGGAACGTAACTCGTTGGACATAATCAACAGCTCAAATATCCCGACCCTACCTGAGTAACCACGGCCTTTACACTTCTTGCAAATTGGAATCTCGATCGGATTCCCTTTTGCATCCACACGTTGCTCTGGTGGTGGAGGCGTAAAAGGTTGGTAGAGCTGCGTAATACGACCGGCGGGAACGCCTAATTTTTGCAGTAGTTGTGGCGAAGGCTGATAGGCTTGTCGGCACTCGATACAAAGCCGACGGACAAGTCGTTGGCTAAGTACACCGTTAATTGTCATCAACAACTCTTTCGCTTGGCCGCGATAGGAGGTCATCAACGAGATGATGGCATCAATGGGATCGTTCGCTTGGATACGCGTGACAGCGTGTTTGCTTTCAGCCTTCACCAGCGAGAGCACGCTATCAACAACGTGCTCGCTAAAAAAATTAGGCATGACATAAACATCAGGTTGCTTGAGTATCAATTTTGCAAGTGCGATATCCGGCGTCTCTCCTTCTTTAGAGTCGAAGAAGTGTTGGGTCACGTTGATCATCTCTGGATCAGCGTCTTTCTTGTCCTCGACCGATACCCAGTCGCGAGTAAACTTGTCTGCTGATTCAATCGCAACCCGCCAAGTCGTTGGAAGTCCGTGACCGGCAGGAGCACTTATTACTACCAACCCGCCATGTGCGCCGAGCAAACCCTTGAGCTGTTCTTGCATCTTGTCACGCATGCCGATGTCACCAAGCGTTTTGTGAATAGGCTTTTTCGGTAAAACGCTTATCAATACGCGTTCGCCGGTTTGAACACCTTGGCTAGCGCACTCGAGAATCCAATCATTGCCCTGAAAAGCAACATTACATTTCCCGAGTTGGCTTGAACGTCGATCGGCAGGGTTCATTCCCCACAATTTTTTGACAATAAAAAGTGTGGCGTCTCCTGAAGCACGATCCATCGCCGGTAGCGCTTCCCAGACTCCGTCGACTCGATTACGAACATTGACTCCTTGAGCCGTAAAATCCATCAAGATCCGATCACCGCCAGCACTCAGCGCCTGAGCCAGCATAGTGATCGCCAAAGGAAATCCAGGCAACTGCCGCGCACCGATCAATTCAGCCTGGACAGCCGACTTATCGAAAGCAGTTGGCTTCAGTTCCAATGGAGGTAGGACAGGCTCGTTGGAGGTTTCTGCTTTAGGCTTACTACGTCGTAAAATTCCCATAAAAATGTCAGGTGCCAAACACTAAAAAGATAAGAATAGATTCGAAAAGTTAGAAGATACGGCGTCTAAATACAGAGCCTAAATGATAGCCTAAATGATACCGGGGGCTGAAACGTTAATACCCTTGAGTGCCATCTTGAGAGCATCTGGATTCGGGGCAACTTCAAAAGCAGTCGGTCGGTCGATCAGCCCGTCGTCAATAAGCTGCTTGAGGCTCATGGTAAAATCTTGCATCCCTTCAGCGGCTCCGATTCGAATCGCATCCGAAAGCTTTTCATCTTTACCATCAAGGATAAGTTTCTTGATCATCGGAGTGAAAGTCATGATCTCGCAAGTCGGCACTCGAGACACACCGGGTTTAATCGACTTCAATAGTTTCTGAGCGATGATCGCCTTCATATTAAAAGCCATCGCATTTCGAATGGCCGTGTGAAGCTCCTCGGGGAACAAGTCCAAGATACGACCGACGCAAGATTGTGCACTCGAAGCGTGAATGGTTCCGAAAACCAAGTGGCCCGTTTCAGCCGCGTGAATCGCGGTCATAAAAGTCTCTTGATCCCGCATTTCACCAACGAGAATGATGTCCGGGTCTTCCCGCACTGCGTGCTTCATCGCGATTTCAAAGTCCTTCACATCGACGCCCACTTCGCGTTGATTGATCAGGCACTTATCTTCCTTGTACACAAACTCGATCGGATCTTCCAATGTTAGGATGTGCTTGCGATAGACCCGATTGATCCAGTTCAACATGGAAGCGATGGTTGTACTTTTTCCTGATCCTGTCACACCTGCCAGAAGCACCATCCCTTGGTCATACTTGCAAAATTCTTCCATCATCGGTGGAAGGTAGAGGCCTTCGAAGTTTGGAATAAAGTTATTGATTCGACGGGCAACTAAACCGGGGCGGCCAAGCTGCTTGAGCATATTGACCCGAAATCGCCAATTTTCGCCATCGACGGCAACCGTGTAAGAAAAATCCGCGCCCCCTTCTTCCTCGAAGATTCGCCTGTTTCGATCGTCAAGCATCGGGATGAGCAATCGCACCATCTCCTCAAGCTCGATTGGTGGTCGATTCAGCGGCCGCAAATCGCCTTTAACTCGAACAATCGGAGGACTGCCGACTTTCATGTGCAAGTCGCTTGCCTCGATTTTTACCGAAGCGCGAAAAATCTTGTCTACTTCAAGCTCTTGCTTGGTTTTGAGGAGTCGGCTTGCCAAGTCCTCCGAGTTCGCCGGAGTCGCGTGTACTTTTTTGACAGATTCGGCAATCGCCATAATTTGGATCAATTCGGAAGTAACAGAGCAGCAAATAAAAAGGATTAGGCATCTGCCAATGATTGGCATACCTAACATGAAGCACAAGCTATTGGTTTTAGTAGGAAGGTCACTAGCTTTCGCGTCGTGCTACAGTACGCTTTTTCCCAGCAACTGCCTTAGAGGGACCCACCCGCCACTATATTCTAACTAAAAATCTAACCGGGAAGTTTCAAATTCGTGAGGCCGCTCACCTAGATTCTTCCATCAGAATTGTTTGTTGCCGTTACAGACGAACCGGAACGCCCCGAGCCGCCATGGCTAATTTGGTCTCGCGGATCGTAAACTGACCGAAATGAAATATGCTCGCAGCAAGAGCCGCCTCAGCTCGACCGACCAAAATCGCATCAGCCAAGTGCTCTGGATTCCCCGCCCCACCACTTGCGACAACTGGAATTTGAACGGCATCCGCGACAGCTCGAGTCACCTCCAAATCGTAGCCATCTTTGGTTCCATCACGATCCATGCAGGTCAATACGATCTCGCCAGCCCCCATCCGCTCTACTTCTTTTGCCCAGGAAACCGCCTCCAAGCCTGTCGGAGTACGCCCGCCGTTGATAAAGACCTCCCAAATCTCACGGCCTTCTTTTTGGACTCGCTTGGGGTCAATATTCACGACAATGCATTGGGCTCCGAATCGATCGGCCGCTTTTTGGACGAGACTGGGATCCTTAACGGCAGAAGAATTAATTGAAACTTTATCGCAACCCGCTTGTAGAAGAGCTCTAATATCTTCTAACGAACGAATCCCGCCGCCGACTGTCAGCGGCATAAAGACCTGCTCAGCCGTTCGTCTAACCACGTCGAGAATGATCCCGCGATCTTCGTGACTTGCCGTAATATCAAGGAAAACAAGCTCGTCTGCCCCCTCGGACTCGTACTTCGCAGCCACCGCTACGGGATCTCCTGCGTCGCGGAGATTGACAAAATTAGTCCCCTTCACAACGCGACCGGCATGAACGTCTAGACAAGGAATAACACGTTTGGCAAGCATCGGATGGGTCTTAACTTTCGAATGTGGGTTTGACTATCGGTAAGCATCCAAAACGAACCGTTTGAAACGCAAAAATCGTACAGTTAGTAGTGATCAGAGTGTACTCGTCGAAATTACTTACAATCAGCCCAAAACGATCATTCTGAAATGAACAAGAACAAAAGGATTCAAAAACATTGACAGTAACTATTTCAACGCCGTAAACTATACTCACTGCTAGTCTTTAAGACTGCTGCTGAGAAATCCGGGACAACGTTGCCGGACTTCTTTGCAACAAGCCACCGTCCACCACCATAGACTTCCTCCGTACAACTAGTCTTCTCATTCTTTTTGTCTCTCACTGATCTGCCTCCAAACAGAGAACTTCGAATTATGACAAAACACCACTTCCGTTGGTCTTCCGATGCTCGAAATCGAGCTGTTTTGTTGAGTTGCTCCTTGGCGGTTGCAGCGACATCGAATGTCGCATTGACGCAAGAAGCGAAACCGGCTGCGGCTGCCGCCCCTGTTGCGGCCGCACCTCCCGCAGCCGCACCAGCGAAATTTCAGTCAGTACCAATTCCTGAGGCCTTCAAGTCCGATAAGGTAGTTCGGGAGAAAAAACGTCTTAAAGACGAAGTGCTTCGCGGTAGTACAGCATTCAATGAACGTGATGTCTCCGAGTACTACATGTCCTACGTGATTCCTCGACTGACCTCGACTGATTCCCCCGAACTAGGTAATGATTCACGAAAAGAGATTATCGAAGACTTGAATCTTGCCGAGAAGTCAGAAGCGATTTTGAAGCCGTTTAACAACTGGCTTTTAAAAACCATGAACTCGGTCGCAGTCAACAACTTCCACCCGGCTGCTGCCATCAACGCAATTTCTATTATTGGTCGACTCAATGATACCAAACAACCCTCAGGAGGTGGCTCGCCAAAACCGATGGCAGCAGCGGCTGGTCCACTCCTGAAGGCGGCTGTTGGCGGAAAAAATGACGGCATCCGAGCAGCAGCCTTGGAAGGCCTCGAAAAGCACCTGCGATTAGGTCAAACCAATTGGAGCGATGCTCAGAAGCAGACAGTAGCCGACGAATTGATTAAAACCCTTTCGGAAAAACAACCGATTCAACGTAGCAATCGATCTCACGCTTGGCTCCGCGGTCGATCTCTAGATCTATTGACTTTGATTAAGCACAAGCGGCAAGAAGAAGTTTACGCTTACGCAGTGGATCGCGTCGCTGACAAAACGACAGACCCGCTTCTACTCGAAAAAGCATTACGTGTTATTGGCTCGCACCAGACCAAGGAAGGCAAACCTGAAGTCGCACAAGTCGCAACAACAAACACATTGAAGTACCTTGTGAAGTCCGCGAAAACCTGGCAAGAATCTGTAGTCAGACAAGTAGCTTCGATGGGCGGTGGATACTCCGGTGAGACACAAGATATGACGATGATGGAACAGGGGTCCTCGGGCGATGGCGGTGAAGGCGATCCGTACGGCGGTGCCAAACCGAAAGAAAAGCCCAAACCAGTAAATCCCTATGCTACCCAGCCACCCGAAGTGAAGATTAAGCGTAGAGAGATGCACCAACTTTTAGAAACCGTTCGAATTGGTTTGGATGGAATCCCTTATGGTCCTGTCGTCACTGTTCCAACATCAGGACTCGCCGCAGTCATTGCCGACGGCCCTGACAAGACGACTTTGGCCGATGTCTTAAAGGCAATCGAAACCATGCAAGCGACTCTAAACGACGGCGAAATTAAGGATAAAGTCACCCTTGGAAGCAAAACGACCTCCGCATTCGATACCCTTATCGCCAGTGCGGAACGCTTCCAAGGTGTGAGTGACAAGCCTGTAGAAGCGTCCATCAACCTCGCTCCGCCGCCCGAAATCCCAGACCAAAACGGAGTATTTGGAGAGCCCGGAAGCGGACCCGCACCGATGAATCCCAATGCTGCCGCTCCAGTTATTCCTGCAGGTGATGGTTTCAACGAATAGGTGAATTTTCGAATTCCGCACGACATTATTAAGGTTTGTTTCCAAAGTCGCCTTTCGCTCCGCGA
>JANODQ010000643.1:0-9600 GCA_031412775.1 Pirellulaceae bacterium
GCCAGCGTGATTGGCGGGATTATAAACTGGCTCCTGAGTACTTCCGTCGATCGAATTAGTCACACTTCTACGGTATCCACGCCAAGTTATCGCGTCAACGAAATCAAACGAGCTTGAGGTCGCTTTGAAGCGACTTTTTCAAGGGGCTCCCGTTTTCGCTAGGCATCCACTACAACCATCAGGTGCGGGCTTGATAGCGATTGTATCGATTAAACATAATCTAACAGAACTATGGCTGAATTTATCGACGTGACAGACACGGATTCGATTCCCAATGGAGAGGGACGAGCGTTCCCAGTCGATGGGAAAATGATCGCAATTTTTAATAATGACGGCGTCTTTGTTGCAATCGACGACTTTTGCCCCCACATGGGTGCGTCTTTGGCGGACGGTTGGTTAGAAAAAGGGTGTGTCGCGTGCCCCTGGCATGCTTGGCGGTTTCAGTTATCCGATGGAGCATGGTTGGATAACCCGAAAATCAAAGCCGCTACGTTCGCCGTGAGGGTGGTGGGCAACAGAATCGAAGTGAACCCGACTCCGATCACTTGAGCTGAGCGTTTCTTCTTGCATATGCGTTTGTGAGACGCTGGAAAATTTTACGATTGGTTAAGCGTGACAGCCCCGAATAGTCTGTTGTTTGCCTTATGCCTGCATTTGCTAGACCCGAGCAAGACGTTCCCGTGCAAGCATAGATTTAGATAGCAAGATGGCAAATCGATGACCTTCTTATCAAGCGCTTTAACAAACGAAACGTTTGTCAAAGGGAAGAATGAATGACGAGTCTAATTTTCGCAGACACATATGCATGTAAGATCGGTTGACTATGTTGTTAAAGTGTAACGCGTAATCGTTGTCGTACCCATTAGCAGCAGTCAAATATTGCAAGCAAACCGATTTTGACGTGTAGACAGTTTCTTGGGTTGAAGTTTCATCCGTCCAAGTTCACGTTGACAGTATCGTGAATGTTAAATCATGGTATCTTATTGATCCGATGTGATATCGCTTACCGTTGGATCTTCCTGGTTTGGACTGTCATAGATTGCTAAAGAGGTTTGTCGTTTGTCAATAACTATCGAAAGAGCTCAATCAAGCGCGGACGAGACTTTTGCGAAAGATGCCCTGCCACCGGGATCTAGGTTGCCAGCCCCGCCTGGGACGGATTTGACTCGAATCAATTGGCCTTATGCGGGAACATTTCTTGTTCTTCACGGTCTTTCTTTGCTGGTTTTCCTTCCGTGGTTTTTTAGCTGGGCTGGATTTATAGCGTTCTTCTTGGGCGTGTTGGTTTTCGGACAGCTTGCGATACCAATCGGTTATCATCGTTTGCTTACGCACAAAAGCTTTCGAACACCAAAGTGGTTTGAACGCACGATTGCAACGCTGGCGATGTGTTCTGGTCAAGAGACACCGGCTCGTTGGGTCGCTTGGCATCGAATTCATCATCAACATTCTGATCACCATGAAGATCCGCATTCCCCTTTAGTAAGTTTCTTTTGGTCACATATGAATTGGTTGGTCCACGAGAGCAACGGAAGCGGCAAGACCTTTGCCCGTTACGAGAAGTATGCCCGAGATATTCTTCGTGACCCGTACTACATGTGGCTTGAAAAGATTCGTTACGCATCCCCCATTTTCTTTATGGCACATGCAATCGTTTATGCTGCCATCACGGGATTGGTAACAGTCGGCATCTACGGGTGGGGTATGACTGCGCTGCAATTGTCGGCAAGTATTTTTGTTTGGGGTGTGATCGCTCGGACGGTTTGGGTTTGGCATATCACTTGGGCGGTAAACTCGCTGACGCATTTATTTGGATACCGAAACTTTGATACGCCAGACGGCAGTCGCAATAACTGGTTTGTAACGGTCCTCACCGGTGGCGAAGGTTGGCACAATAACCACCATGCGGATCAAGCAAGTGCGACCGTTCAGATTCGTTGGTGGGAAATCGATCTCAGCTTTTATGCGATCAAGTTGCTCGAGCGAATCGGCCTTGCTTCGCATATCGTCCCGCCAAGGCATATTCGCGAGGCTGTTCGACAGAAAGTATCTTCTGATACTGCAGCCTGATCATTGAGGCTTAGAAAGGTTGACATAAAATCCAAATGGGATTTATCTGTGGCAATCTACGAGTATTACTTTCGCATCGCCGCAAAGGCGTATCGTTCCGTAAGACGATCCTCCTTGGGAGACAGCAAGTCTTCTTGCGACCAAGTGAGATCGAGGGATTGGCGAGAGAGTTTCCGGAGTTCGCAACCCAGATACGCAGCTGCAAACCCGCGTTTGGCGACTTCAGCGAAGACTGGTTGAAGACGTGCTTAGGTTCCGAAGTAGTCGATTCAATCGATGCATCGGACTTCGAAGGAGCAACGTTCGTTCACGATATGAACCTGGATATCGAAGAAGCAAACGTCCCCGAAGCGATTGTTGGAGCATATGACGCGGTGATTGATTCTGGGTCACTCGAGCATATCTTTAACGTTCCTGTTGCCTTGAAGAACTGCATGAAATTAGTGAAGCCCGGAGGCTTTTTATGTTTGGCGACGGTCGCTAATAACTATTGCGGTCACGGTTTTTATCAGTTCTCGCCTGAACTCTTTTTTCGAGTGCTACCACCGGAAAATGGCTTTGATCATCTGGAAGTGCTGTTGCTGAGTCATCCATTCCCTGGAGCCGAACTTTCGAGCTCGCAACAGATCTACGAAGTGAAGGACCCGTTCGAAGTCGGGGCTCGTGTTGGGATCCTTACCCAAAGTCCCATCATGATTATTGCTTCTGCGATTAAAAGTTCAGACGTTGACGTTTTTAAGACATTCCCACAGCAAAGCGATTATCAGAAACGATGGGACACAGACGCGTTGGCGATTACCAATTCGGAGCACTCAAAAGTGACACGATACGCTGCTGTCACCCAATTGCGACGAGTGCTGGGGTATCTTTTCAGATCGATTAAATCGAAGTTGCCGATGGACTGGCAGCGAAGACTAAACGGTATAAAGCAACGATCAACTTACTCACTAAGCAATCAAAAACACTTTAAGGTATGGAAGCCTTGATAGCGAGTTTAAAGCAATTTCGTGATCGTTGCGATGGTTTGGTACTCGGATTGTCGCGTAGCAGTGCGTGCATGATTTTGCATCGGACGCATTGCGATGATTCGACAGAAAATCGTTGGTGTGAGCAGCTACACTCCGAAGGCGTCTGCGTCTTGGGAGGGTGCTGCTTGATAGCCGCTGGGTTCCATCGAGCAGCTCGCGCGGCCTTGGCTGAGCGAGCGAATTGCGCTGCTGTAGCCGAAGAGTTCCTTGAGTGGTGCGAGGGCAACAATGAGTGTTCCTGCACCGCGATTCTCAGTCCTTTCGATGATAGCACGTCGTTGTTGCAAGTCGCCGACGATTTCACCCATGTAGTCATCGGGTGTGGTGATTTCCATCTTCATGATCGGTTCTAGCAACGTTGGTGTGCCCGCTTGAAGACCTAGATCGAACGCGTCGTTGGCTGCGATACGAAAAGCAACTTCGTCGGAGCCAACTTCCGCTAATTCGCTGGAGAGCAACGAGATCTTAATTCCAGTCAGCGGGAACGAACCGATAACGCCGCCGCCTGCCGCGCGATTACGAAGTTCTTCTAGTGCAGCTTGTCGGAGATTTTCAGGCAAAATCTTATCGGGTGGCGAGCGATCTAAGACGATGGCTTCCGCCGAAGGGTCCTCGAGTGGCTCGAAGCGTACATCCAACCTCGCAAACATTTGGCTTGTACCGACCATGCGATTGCATTGTCCGTGAACCGTAGCTGCATTGCCAATTGTCTCGCGATAACTAACTCGTGGTTTGTAAAACTTAACGCTGAGGTTGAAATCGCGGACAAGTCGATTCTTGATCACGTCCAAGTGGAGCTCGCCCATGCCGCTAATGAGTGTTTGCCCCGATTCTTCGTTCTCGCGAGCACGAAACGTTGGGTCTTGTCGTTTGAGCATTTCTAAGACTTCGGATAGCTTTTTGCGTTCAGTCGCATTCTCAGGTTCGATAGCCATCGAGATAACAGCTTGAGCGAATTGAATGGAAGGGAGTTCAATCATGTCTCGCGTGTCACAAATGGTGTCACCGGTGATTGCGTCGCGTGGTCCGATTGCGCACGCGATGTCGCCACACTGAAGCATGTTGATTTGGCCCTGACGTTCTTTTTTCGTCGCATGAATTTGCCAAAGTTGAGCGACGTTTTCTTTCTTGTCTCGGTTAGGGCTGTAGACTCGCGAGTTTGCTTCCAGGGAGCCACTGTAAACTCGGATCCAGTAAAGGTCGCCGGTTTTAGCTGGCAGAATTTTAAAGACCAAACCACAGAACGGTTCTTTGGGGTCAGGCTTTCGAATCAACACCTTGTCGCGTTTCTTGGGATCGACGCCTTCGACAGGAGGTCGGTCTAGTGGGCTGGGAAGGTATGATGCGACGCCGTCTAAGAGTGGCTGGACACCAGCACCATGAAGAGCCGAGCCGCAAAGCACTGGTTGCAATTTGATGTCGATACATGCTTGTCGTAGTGCTGCTCGAATCGCTTCGGCTGGAATCGGTTTTTCTTCAATCGCAAGAGCAAAGAGTGTCTCATCGAGCGGGTACAGCTTTTCAAGCATTTCATTCCGCCATCCTCGAGCATCTTCCAAAAGTTCGGGCGGGATATCGGAGACATGTAAAGTCTTGCCCTTATCGGCTGCATCGAAGGTAATCATCTGCATATCGATAAGGTCGATTACTCCTTTGAACGGATCGCTGGTGTGTGAGGGGCCCTGCCCTACGGGGATCTGAATTGCAACAGGATCTGCGTGCAGCCGCGGCCCTATCTCCTCAAGAACACGATAGAAATCAGCTCCTTCGCGATCGAGTTTATTGATGAAAACAACTCGCGGTACGCTGTACTTTGTAGCCTGTCGCCAAACGGTTTCGCTTTGTGCTTCAACGCCTTCGCGAGCACTAAAAACAACCACCGCGCCGTCTAGAACTCGCAAGCATCTTTCAACTTCTGCCGTGAAATCGACGTGTCCTGGGGTGTCCAGGAGGTTGATGGTGATATCTTTCCATCGAAAAGTGATACATGCAGCGTAAATGGTGATGCCGCGCTGTTGCTCCTCGGGATCGTCGTCTGTTTCGGTGGTTCCAGAGTCGACCGAACCGGCGCGGTGCTTTGCGCCGCTCATATATTGCATTTGCTCGGTTACGGTCGTTTTTCCGGCATCGATGTGGGCGATAATGCCTATGTTGCGGAGTGTTTTGAGTTCGCGGGACATGGTTCAGGCGATTTAAATGTTGGAACGGATTGCAATAGTTGCGAAAGTGTAAGCGATCTCGCACTTACGATCGATAAGGGGCCCCCTAAACAAAGGGGCCCCCTAAACAACCTGAGGTACCAGCGAGCCAGCACTGATAGCCGCAAAACTGGGATGCCTAGCGACGGACTTATCTCGAATTGTTTACTAAGTTAACGGTCACCTCTATTTTCACGACGATTCAAGAGTACTTCCAGGCGAAAAATCATCTTTAGCCAGAACTTGACGATTGTCCGGATCGTCATCATTTTTCAGGTCGTCTTGCATCTGAATCGACGTTGTTCGGAATCTTGCCTTCTCTTACCCGGTCGGTTGCAGTTACAATACTGTCGGAATCGAATCCGATTGGGGCAAGTTTGAAAGGGCATTTTAAAGTGGATCCATTGAGTAACGAATCTTCAAAAAGCCCAAGAGCATCAACCACCAGGCGTCAGGCTGAAACTGGTGCCATGCTGATTCTGCGGATGGTGTTCATCTTCGTCGCGGGGGGCGTGGGGACTTTTTTGGTCCCTGCGGACATCGAAGCCGACGGCCCGATTTACATGCCGTATATGATCTTTAGCGGTGTCCTACTCTCAGCCGCTGCTGTTATTGCGCTGGACATGTTTTTCGAAAGGAAGCGGATCGAGATCATCTCAGCGGTCTACTTCGGGCTCTTGGTTGGTATGTTGCTCACATTTTTGTTGTCGATTGGACTTGGGCCATTGCTAAAGAACGTAGCCGGATCCGAGCGGATTATGCTGATGATTTCCGTGATTCTCTGCTATGGCTGTATTTCTCTGCTGATCCAAACCAAAGACGACTTTCGATTCATTATTCCCTACGTTGAGTTTGCTCGCGACTTAAAGGGGATTCGACCACTGATCTTGGACACGAGCGCTGTTATTGACGGTCGTCTAGCCGAACTAGCTGACACGGCAATCATCGATAGCCAGTTGATCATGCCGCGGTTCGTGTTGCTTGAGCTTCAAGCCATCGCCGATAGCAGCGACAAACTACGTCGTGTTCGAGGACGTCGTGGGCTCGATATCTTGAATCGACTTAGAGCGCATGATAAAGTCGACTTTTTGTTGTTCGATCGGGAGCTACCGGAGTTTGCCGGTCAACCGGTCGATATGAAGTTAGTTCTTCTTGCAAAACACATGGATGGCAAGCTTGTCACCGGCGATTTTAATTTGAACAAAGTCGCGAAGCTTCACAACGTAGAGGTCATCAACGTCAACGAAATCGCGAAGGCGATGAGACCGCAATTCTTACCAGGCGAGGCGTTCCAGTTAAAGATCGTCAAGCCGGGCGAAGGTCAAGATCAAGGGATCGGGTACTTGGATGATGGCACGATGGTGGTCGTCGAAGGTGGCCGCGACAATATCAGTCGTACCGTTACGGTAGTTGTGACTAGCACCCTTCAGACACAATCCGGGCGAATGATCTTCACACGAATAGAAGACATGGAAACCAGCCAAGCGTAGCCAGCCAAGCGTAGGTTGCGGGTTCCTTTAAGCCTTCTTCATGCTCCCAAAGTGGGGACTCTCCTTGTGGAGTGATTGTAAGAGCATTTTTCCTGAGCCGGAACCTCGGGGGCTGCCTTAAAAATTGTGGCAAAGTCGAAACCCGTGGCTAGCGTTATCGGTTCAGGATTTATCAGCCGACTCTGCTGGTCGGAGGACATTTCTTGTCTAGCGCTCTTCACTAAACTTTTCAAAGCGAACTTTTGAAAGCGGCAGTGACTGCTCGCTCGGTATCGCTTTTGAGTGTCAAACATTTTTTCGCAAGACACGGGCGACTGTTCCGCTCGAATCTACTTTCGGACTACAATCTTGAGGAGTCCCAGCTAGGGCTGTACACCGAAAGTATCTTCAATCCTAGGAATCTCTCCCGCCATGAAAAACCATTTATCACGTCGAAAATTCATTCAATCGACAACTGTCGCCGGTATTCTTGCTTCAAGCATGCCTACAAGAGCTCACGCTCAATCTAGTAATGAAGTTCGGCTTGGATTCATTGGTTGCGGAAGTCGAGCTGGGGAGCACCTTCAATACTTTTCTAAACTTGACGGAATCAAGATCGCAGGCTTGTGCGATCCAGATGCATCCAAAGTCAATGCGGCTAAATCGATTGGTCCTGACGCGAAAACATTTAGCGATTTGCGTGCTCTTCTAGACGATAAAGATATCGATGCAGTGGTTGTCGCAGCATGCAATCACTGGCACTGTCTGGCCGCGATTTGGGCAATGCAGGCCGGCAAGCATGTGTATGTTGAAAAGCCGTTGTCGCATAGTCAATGGGAAGGCCGGCAAACGGTTGCAGCAGCTCGGAAATACAATCGCGTATGTCAAGTTGGAACACAGCAGCGGTCCGATCCGATGCAAGCGGAGATCAAGCAGTTCTTGCACAAAGAAAAAGGGCTCGGCGAGATACTCTCCGCGAGGGTGAATCGTTATGGAGTCCGAGCTTCAATCGGAAAGCGCGATACACCTCTCGCGATCGATCCAAACCTTGACTACGACTTGTGGTTAGGACCCGCTCAAGACAAACCAATCTACCGCTCGAAGCTCCATTACGATTGGCACTGGGATTGGAACACCGGATCGGGAGAGATGGGTAATTGGGGAGTTCACGTTCTGGACGATCTTCGGAACAATGTTTTCGAAGATAAAGTCACCCTTCCAAAGCGCATCTTCGGTGGTGGTGGGCGAGTTGTATGGAACGATGCAGGCGAGACCCCGAACGTTCATTTTGTTTACTTTGACACCGGATCGATTCCTGTAGTGATCGGTCTTTCTAACTTGCCAGAATCGCCAAAAAGCAGTAAGCCACCCAAGCCCGCTGGTCCCAACAGTGGTTATGTTGCGTACTGCGAGGGTGGTCGCTTCGAAGGCCAACGCGGGAGCGCTGTTGCCTATGATAAGGACGGGAAACAGATCAGGAAGTTCAAAGGTGGTGGAGGCAATAGTCTGCATCATCAGAACTTTATTGACGCTGTTCGCAAAGGCGATGCGTCCATCCTCAATACGGATGTAGAAGTTGGTCACTATTCAACCGGTTGGTGTAATCTCGCGAATATTGCTTATCGAACCGGAGCGGCATTCGATATGGATAAAGCAAATCGGCTAGACAACAAAGAATGGCGTGGAATGGTCGACGAGATGAAGCAGCATATGGCTGCTCATTCGCTAGATATCAATGAGTGCGGAATGAAGCTCGGCCCAATGCTTTCTATCGATGCAGAAAAAGAAGTCTTCATCGGAGAAAACGCCGACCAAGCCAATCAGCTTCTCAAGCGCGAGTATCGCTCGCCGTTTGTCGTCCCGGAAATCGTATGATCGTAATCAAAAGTCGCCAAGTCTTTGCGGCAAAAATGCATGTTGAATGATTAAAATTTCGCGGCGGTTTTTTGATCGCTTCGATCGTTTTTTGTTCGGCTATTGAATGGATTCCACAAAGAAAATATCGTGTAGGTTCAGGTTGATTGAGATCTGTTCCTAATCTACGAAGGATATTCGCGGTGCATCTAAATTTGAAGTCCGTTCCCCATCGACTAGGGTTTACGCTGGTCGAGCTCCTTGTAGTAATTGCGATCATCGGCATACTGGCTGGATTGCTTCTCCCTGCTATTCAGTCTGCGCGAGAAGCCGCCCGACGCATGTCATGCGGAAGTAATTTGCGACAGATTGTTTTGGCTGTACACAACTACGAATCTGCGAACAAGAAGTTACCGCCAAGTATGTGTATCAACCCTAAGATCTCAACGAATAGTTCTTGGAGTATTCACGGTCGTCTTCTTCCTTACTTGGAGCAGGGAAATCTATACAACGAGATTAACTTGAGCATTGCTTGGTCGAACTATCCGCAGATTAGTCGATTCCGAGTTCCCATCTACGCGTGTCCTTCTGATCCGAAAGGAACAACTCTTCGTGATACTGGGCTTACTGGAATCACCAGCAACATTTTCCTTTACCCGACCACGTACGGCTTCAATTTTGGAACCTGGTTTGTTTATGATCCGGTTACGAACCAAGGTGGAGATGGGATTACCTTTCCAAACAGCTCGTTTGGTTTTGCAGCGGTTGCAGATGGTTCAAGCAACACGCTTTTCGCGTCCGAGGTGCATGCATGGCAAGCTTATACAAGAAACGGAGGGCCTCCAACAACCGCAACACCTACGCTTCCCTCTGAAGTCGCAGTCGTTGCAGATAGTGGGCTCAAGGACCGGATCTTTGCAGACGGTACCGGTTCGGGGCATACGGAGTGGGCCAACGGTCACTGCCATCACAGTGGTTTTA
>JANODQ010000644.1:0-2096 GCA_031412775.1 Pirellulaceae bacterium
TCCCCTTCTCCTCCCCGTGGGAGGAGAAGGGGAGAAAAATCGTTGTGGTAATCTAGCTCACTGTTCTATTCCCAATCGAGTGGAGCTAGCCAGGTCTGCTTGAGGTGCGACCATGGGAGGTCTATAAGTACCTGAGGTCCGCTACGCATCACGACGCGATCTTCCGGCGTGACTGTTCCCAGCTTCGTGCAAGCGATATCTTGAAAAGCCTTTTGAAAAGCTGCCGCATTCTCAGGCGTTACTTCACAAACGAAACGGCTATTCGATTCTGAGAACAGAAGCGTTGCGGGGTTTACGAACATCAACTCGGCAGCGGTCGATACGTCGATATCAATCCCCAGCCCTCCTGCAAAAGCCATCTCCGCAACCGAGACTGCTAGACCGCCTTCACTCAAGTCGTGGCATGATCGAATCAGCCCGCTGTGAATTGCTGCATGGACCGCATGAAATAATCGCATGGCTAGTTGCGGATCGACTTGTGGAATGTCGCCCCCCTTTAGTCCCAAAACCATCGTTGCATGGGAGCCAGCCATTTCATCTTTTGTGACCCCCAACACGTACAGGAAATTACCCGCTCGCTTGAGGTCCATCGTCACGCATCGTGAGACGTCTTCGATTTGGCCCATTGCACTAATCAGCAACGAAGCGGGAATCGCGATCGACTGCTTCTTTCCGGTGTTATCGATCCAGGCAAACTCGTTGTTGAGGCTGTCCTTGCCGGAGACGAAAGGGGTCTTCCAAGCAACTGCCAAATCATGACATGCGATCGCAGCACGCGTTAACGAACCGAGCGTCTCTGGGCGGTCCGTGTTACCCCAGCAGAAGTTATCCAAGATGGCAATCCGCTTCGGATCGGCTCCCACAGCGACCGCGTTTCGCACCGCTTCATCAATAGCAGAGGTTGCCATCGCATACGGATCATAATCGCCCATGCGAGGATTCATACCACATGACAACACGATTCCCTTCATCGAGGTCAATCGCGGTCTGACAACCGCGGCATCACTTGGACCATCGCACTTCGGTCCAACAAGTGGTTTGACCACACTGCCGCCCTGCACTTCGTGATCGTATTGTCGAATGATCCAGTGCTTACTCGCAACGTTTGGCGATGCGAGAATTTTTTTAAGGGTCGATTCGAATTGAGATTGGTTGCTCAAGTCGAATTCGAGCTTGGGAATCGATACTTGCTTGTAGGTTGCTTTACGAACAACCGGCGGACGGCCTTCGTGCAAGAACTGCATCGACACGCAGCCTACTTCTTGGCCATCGTACATCAGTCGGAGCATCCCCGTCGGTGTGAATGTTCCGATGATGGCTGTCTCTACCCCTTCGCTGTTGCAAAGCGACTTAAATGCATCCCATTTGTCCGGCGATACGGCCAGCACCATTCGCTCTTGAGCTTCACTGATCCAAATCTCAGTGTGACTGAGTCCATCGTACTTCAGGGGAGCTTTCTCAAGCCATACTTCTGCGCCCATGGATTCACCCATCTCGCCGACAGCACTGCTAAAGCCACCAGCACCGCAATCGGTCACGGCAGTATACAGCCCTGCATCGCGAGCTTGCATCAACACATCCAGCACCATCTTCTCAGTGATCGCGTTGCCGATTTGAACCGAGCCTCCCGAGATCGACTCGCTCTCTTCGGTGAGCTCCACACTGCTGAACGTTGCCCCGTGAATTCCATCGCGACCGGTGCGACCACCCATCGTGACAATGTAGTCGCCCGGAAGCGGTGCCTTCTCTACTTTGTCTACAGGAAGCAAACCCACATTGCCGCAGTACACCAACGGATTGCCTAAGTAGCGATCATCGAAAAAGACCGCGCCATTGACGGTCGGTATTCCCATTCGATTGCCATAGTCGCGCACACCAGCCACGACCCCTTTCATGACGCGTCGCGGATGCAGAACGCCCGGTGGCAATGTGTTGGGATCTGCATCTGGAGAAGCAAAGCAAAACACATCGGTACTACAGATCGGCTTGGCACCCAACCCGGTTCCCAGCGGATCGCGAATGACTCCACCAAGACCCGTATTCGCGCCACCGTAGGGTTCGATAGCAGAGGGGTGATTGTGCGTCTCGACCTTGAA
>JANODQ010000645.1:0-4030 GCA_031412775.1 Pirellulaceae bacterium
ATCCTCATCTTGGCTGGCATGTCGGCTCCGGCAGTTGGTGGATTCATTTGGTCGACCACGATGGATTTAACGCGACAGGTCGCAGGATCGCTCGTTGGACTAGCGCTTGCAGATTACGCCTTTCAGAAATGGAAATACGAGCAAGACATGATGATGACCGACGAGGAGATCCGGGAGGAATCGAAGTCAACACAAGGCGATCCTCAAGTGAAGGCTCGTCGTCGCCGTATCGCCAAACAGATCTCATCGCAGCGGCTTCAAACCGACGTCCCCAAAGCTGATGTCGTTGTCACGAACCCAACCGAACTGGCGATTGCTCTGCAGTACGACCCCAAGACGATGAAGGCCCCGATCGTTCTTGCAAAAGGTGCTGAACTGGTCGCGGCTCGAATTCGAAAGATCGCTTTAGAAAGTGGGATTCCAGTTGTCGAACGAAAACCGCTCGCCCAAGCGCTTTTTAAATCAGTCGATATCGGAAGCCCAATCCCCGTCGAGCAATACGCAGCCGTCGCGGAAGTCCTGAAGTACGTCTACCAGGTTAAAGGTAAGTCAGTTCCAGATATTCTGAAGAATGGATCGTCGTAAGCGGTCTCGAAGCGTTTTTGGGATCGCAGAAGTCTTACGACTTTTCCTACGCGCGATGAGAACATTGGTCTAAGGTGCTGAAAAGCAAATTGTGGCAAAATCGAAACCCGTGGCTAGCGCCATCGGCTCAGTTTTCATCAGCCCAGCCTGAGTCCGCTAAGCATCAGTTACCTTCGTTTGCTTTGGGAGCGTTGGCTTCTAATTCTTCGCGATCTTTTTCTTTTTGGGTTTTCAAGTAGTTCGGCAGCGCGATGGCTTGTTCGAGTGGATCGAGCCCCAGCGCCGCCTGTTTGGCTGCTAACGACATGAACAACTTCAACTGTTGTTCGTAGAGTTTGATTTGGTTCTCAGTCACTTTTGGTTCGACCAGGTTCAAGAACACCAAGTCCACTTGATTCAGTCGATAGGCTACTCGATAACGATCCAGCGATTGTCGCGACGCATCGAGTGCGGCTTGTGCTTGACGAATACTTTCTAAACCAGCGAACAACCCAGCCTGGGCATTCTGAAGCTCGATCAAAATCTTATCCTGTTGGAATCGTCGCTTCTGTTGAAGCATCTCCGTCTTTGCAATCGACTGTTCGATCTTCCCACGCGCTTTGCGTCGTTGAATAGGAACCTCGCCGATCACTCCCGCTTCGAGTTCGAAAGGCGTTTTGTCACCGAGGCTTGATGCACGGGCTCCGACATCTTGACTATTTTGAATCGTAAAATCGAGGTTTGGTAACAACTGGTTGTTTGCCAGTTCCAGGTCCCAGCGAATTTCTTGAATTGCAAAGTCAATTAACCGGAGTTCAGGTCTACGCGATAAGGCGTCATAAAAATCCCTTTCGAGCGTAGCTGGTTCAATCGTGTCGATCGCAGCAAAACTTTCCGGCAACCAATCTGGCGAAGGAACAATTGGTTGGCCTGCTTCGTCTCGCAAGTAGAGAGAAAGCTTCGCCGCGGACTGCCAGAACTTTTGCTCGCTCTCAACAACTTTTAACCTGCGTTCGGCAATGAGTTGGTCGTTGACAATTAAGTCTATCCCTTTCGCTTGACCAATTTTCATGGTTTTGTTTAGCTGATCACCTCGGACCTCAGCTAGCTCCATGAGGTTAATATTCGCTGTCAAGATCACTCCCGCAGCGACCCATGACCAGTATGCATTTGCGGCTTCGAGAGAAGCGTAAAGAATGTTTTCCTGAACCTCGGGTCCAACAGCTTGTCTACGAAGATTTGATTGAAAGAGCTCGACGCGTTGGGCATCGATCGCGCGGCCTTGAAGGAGTGGTTGGATCATCGAGATCTTGAACTCTCCGCCATCGTTTGTCTCGCGTTCTTTGTACCAAGGTTCAAAGCTTCCGCGTCCCAGACGATAACCTGCTCCGATGTAACCTCCCCACCACAGTTGTCTGGCAGCACCGATTCCTTGTCGATACGTTTCGTAGTAACCGATCCCCTGGTTGAGCGAGTAACCTTCCAGTTTCGTGTCATACGCTCCCAGTGCAGAGAGTTGTTCGCCAGCGGTGGATCTCGCGAGCAGTCTTGCTTGTTCGATCAGTGGAAAAGCGCGATACACAGACGCAACAACATCTGCTAGCAAGAGCGTGTTTTGGTTTTCCTCGCCGAGCGTGTTCGATAGAAAGCTGCTGAAGAACTCGGGCTCTGAAGGAAGAACGTAATTGGGAATATTTGCCGAGTGAGAGTCCCACGTGCGATCGCTATCTGCACGCGCGTTGGCCGCAGGATCTTGCATCGAGCCTTCAACCTGATTTAATTTCAACTGAAGCTGTTTCGACTCGGCGCTGTTCACTGGAGCAGGGACGAGCGAGTAGGTCGGATCTTCGCGAAGAGGGCCGCGATAGGGGAGTGTACTCTCAAGGCGATCAAGAGCGTTCTGTTCAGCGTTCTGCTCTGCGGCCGCAGTCGGTTCAAGCACTTGCGGGCGTATTACTTCCGCTTGCTTCGAAATAGCCCCTGGTATCTCAGCGGACTGAAGTGTCGCAGGATTTCTGCTTGTTACTTCCTCTACCACTTGAGCAACGAGCGGGTGCTCGTTGTAAAAAAATCCGCATAGCGAAAGAAATGCTACTTGGGTAATTTGGGCTTTTTGATTTCGTCTTTCTTGTCGCTGCCGCCTTTGCCCGACCCCTTGCCGGTCGGGTCGTCGATCATTGGAGGAAATCCGTTTAATTGACGCCATAATTCGAAACCAAGCGGGACAGTTCTCAGCAGCACCCATCCGTTGGCCCGCACTCCCTGTCGTAGGTATCGGTTATCAGGCCATGGAACTTGCGAATCATCCGGAGTGACGTAAACATCGAAGTCGCCCTTGGTATCGCCACCCGGATTGATACTGTTTACGCGACCGCCAAAGGTTCCCACAGCAACACTCGGCCAACCGACCCATTGAATTGCGGGCCACCCCTGGAACTGCAGCCGAACTTCATCACCCACATGAATCAGTGGACTGTCGTTCCCTCGAATTGTGAGCTTCACCGCCAGTTGATCCGTTTCCGGAACAATTTCAAAAAGAGTATCATTTTTCTTAACACTATCACTTCGCGAATTCACGTGAAGCGATTGGATGATACCGGTTCGAGTTGCTTTCACTGCTAGCCGATCTAATTGACCGAGCTTGATCTTTACGTCTTCAATTTCTTTATTGACTTCGTTAATTTTTAGATTGCCCTCTTGTAGTTTGTTTTGGGCTTCGTTGTTCTTGATGTCGACCTCTTGGACTTTGCTGAGGTACGCGTCTTGTTTGGATTCGACAACGCTGAATTGCTCTAGCTCGGCCTGTTCAGCCTTTTCGACTTTCTGCCACGCGGTACGCTCATCGGCCTTTGATTTCGCGATTTCAAGCTGCGATTTGAGTTCAATATCGAACATCTTCAAATCGCCGTCGTACTGAGTTTTTTTACCCTCGTATTCGGCTTTAGCTTCCTCAATCATTGCCTTAGCTTGTTTCAACTTGGCGCGAGAAGCTTCGATATCAAATTTAGCTGCGGTCAGCTCAGCGATACCCGCTGCCTTACGCGACTCAATATTTACTACTTCATTTTTCACGTTGTTCTCAAGGTTTAACTTTTTATTCTCAAGCTGTTGAAGCTGCGTTTTCACGCTCAGGATTTCACCGTCGGCAAACGGTTTCAAACGCATGAGTTCTTCGCCTTCGACAACGTGGCTTCCTTCTTGGAAGCCCTCTTTGATCCAATCGACGACGCCGTCTGCCATTGCAACGACCGGTTGCAATCGCTTCTGCGGATCGCGAGCAATAACGGTTCCCGTACCGCGCGAGCTTTGCTGCCAAGGGCCATACCGCGGTAGCGAGCAATGCCGAAGCCGTGGCGGCTGCCGATGTCATCTTGCTGGCAATCAAGCCGCAGATGGCAAGCACGGTGTTGAGCGATCTGGCGAAAGGCTGGTCAGATAAAAAAGTGCTGGTCTCGATTCTGGCCGG
>JANODQ010000646.1:0-2985 GCA_031412775.1 Pirellulaceae bacterium
CTGATGACCTTGGTTGACACCCATCGTCCACCAAAAGGAAGCTTGTTTCGCAGAAGCAATTTTATGAACGACTCGGTCGAGTTGTTCCACCGAGATTCCGGTCAGCTCGGAGACTCGCGACAGTGAGTATGGAGCCACGAATATACGGAAGGCTTCAAAATCATCCGTGCTGCGATCGATAAAAGCCCGATCGATCGCACCGTAAGCAATCAAACTGTTGGCGATTCCGTACAACAAAGCCATGTCCGACTTAGGCTCAATGGCGAGGTGCTCGGTAGCTGCCATGGCGGTTTCCGTTCGCCGTGGATCAATGACGATCAGCTCCGGATTCTTTTTGTTTGCCAGAACACGTTGCCATAGGATCGGATGCCCAATGCAAGGATTCGCCCCAACGAAAACAAGGCAGTCGGATTCC
Source organism: Pirellulaceae bacterium (assembly GCA_031412775.1). GTDB lineage: Bacteria > Planctomycetota > Planctomycetia > Pirellulales > Pirellulaceae > JAIYDQ01. Next base: position 416 of record JANODQ010000646.1, read on the forward strand.
TCGAAATCTGCATAAGTAAATGGTGGTGCATCGAATCCGAAGGCTTGCTTGTATGCGACGACCGAAGTCGCCATACACTGCCGAGTGTTACCATCACCGTGAAGCATTCCCATCCCGAACTTGGCTAAACATCCCAAGAAAGCCATCTCTTCACTTGGAATTTGACCGGTCGAGATGAAAGCGACCGAGCTTTTTCCGTGTTCGTTTTGAATGCTCTTGAATCGTTCGCAGAAGAGCTCTGTGGCGGTCGTCCAATCCGTCGGTTGAAACTGACCGGAGGCATCGCGAACGAGTGGAGTCCTAGCGCGGTCCTCAGAATCAAGGACTCGAAGTGCCTCCCAGCCCTTCGGACAAGCCATTCCAATATTCACCGGATAATCTAAGGCAGGCACCAGACCAATAGCCTCGCCATTCTTCAGATGCACCTGCAATCCACAGCCCGTTGAACAATATCCGCACACTGCCGTTGTGGTCGAATCGGGGTGAGACGCAATCGGGAGCGACCCCAGTCCGTACTCCGATGGCGTTTGCACCAGCTTAGCCGTCAGCGGACCCGAGGGATCATGAAGTTTGGGGATCAAAACCGGTAGCATCACGATTAGGCTCCCGGCATTCGGTAGGTAACGACCGACGCAAAATAGAGCCAGCGACAAATGAACTTTGCGACCAACAAAATCAAGCAAAAAACAATGCCGATTGCGAAGCTTACCGATTGTCCTTGGGTCATAGACGCCCAAACAATCAGTCCGAAGGCAATCGCATAACAAATCCACTGCGCATACCAGAAACGCCGCAAAGCATTACCAAGCAGCCGGCCACTCCGCGCCGAGAAATCTTTCCAGCTCGTCAAAGGTCGTGTGCCGGCGAACCAATCCCGAACCTTCAACCAACCACTCGCCATCGTGACAAGCAATCCTGTGAGCATGAAAAAAGTCGACGTCGATATGGTTATTATCGAGGTAGAATGGCTTGCGACGAACAGGTGAGAACCGGCCAATCCCAACCCAAGGGTTGTCGCTCCAAAGTCCCACATCGTTCGCCGCGCACTCCATAGCGACCGCCGAGTTGCAATGTATATCATGGCAGAACTGGAGACTGAGACTAATCCAATCAGTGCCGTCGATCCAATTAGGACTTTGGGCATGTACGGCGGTAGTATGTCTACGAACCATGACGTACTTGCCAACAATAACGATGCGGAGCTAGACACCATCGCGCCCATGTATAGACCGAAGAGGATTGCTTCGCGACTTAACCAGCTCGTCCTCCACCCGAGGAAGGCGCGAAAAGCATACATTGGCCGGCCCAGGTGTAGCAGCGCCAAGTGGACTCCACCAATTCCAACAAGACTTGCCACAATCGATAACGGCAGCGTGTTGTCGATATTGCGGGAATTCAGAAAGAGATTTGGAAACCAAGCAGACATCGCGAGGCAGCAGTACATTCCAACACTCGCTTGAGTCATCACAAGCATCAAAGCCAATGGCCAATGACCGTGTTGGGGTGTATCGATAAGCGTCGGACTCGACACGAATTCTGATGGCTCCTGAACGCTTTCCTCCAAAACGCTCGAGCTTGTAGCGCCTCCTCTGGAAGAGACATACCGCGTCGTTGGAATGGTTATCCCACTTGGTGGAGCACTAACGACAAGCGAGAGTGTTTGGTTATTATCGCTTTCCAAGATGATTTTTTCTTGGTCGACAATGGTGATCCGAATGGCTTGGTTGGGGCAGGCTTGAACACACGCAGGTGCTTCATCATTGCTGAGCCGCTGGCTACACATGTCGCATTTGCGAACAATTCCCAGCGTTTGGCTATACTGCGGTACCTCATAGGGACACATCATCGTGCAGTATTGGCACCCAAAGCACTGATCGTCCAGATGCTTAACGATCCCTGTAATTGGATCTTTCTCATAAGCGAGTACCGGGCATCCATTCAAGCAACCTGGGTCAACACAATGGTGACATGCGGTGGTCACATGCTGAACAATTGGCAAAGCTAGCGACTTGCTGGTCAGCAATCCAACCTTCCGCCAAGTCTCTGATTCCTCGAGCCCATTCAAATTATGGCACGCGACGACACACGCTTTGCAACCACTACATGTGTCTAGATTAACTTCAAAAGCGTATTGTTGACCGGCGTTGAGCGATTGAGTGGGCATTAAAGCTTGGTAGCGACTTACGGTCGCAGGTGAATCTTCAAGCCACATAGAAAATGCGTCTACCGCTGAGAGCTTTTGTTGCTCTTGCAGTAACATTTCTAGCAAAGTGGATTCTGCACTCATTCGAATACTTACCCTTTAGCCTTGACCGACTTGGGCGCTTCGGATGGATGTTGGAGAAAGGCGATGACTGCATCTCGACATTCCGTGTATTCAAATGTCTCCATCAACGTCAGGCGTTCACGGGGTCTCGCAAATGGAATTGTGAGAACGTCACCGATGGTCGCGGCCGGTCCGTTCGTCATCATGACAATTCGATCACTTAGGACAACCGCTTCGTCGACATCATGAGTGACCATGATCGCCGTTATCCCGGAACTGCTCCAAACGTCCAGCAAGACATCCT
>JANODQ010000647.1:0-6457 GCA_031412775.1 Pirellulaceae bacterium
ATCATCTGCGATCTGTTGTGATGTACAGTTCAATGAAAATTGAAACTGACTTGCGCAATCGGTTCGCGACATGCATCTGCAATCAAGATCACTTCACCTACTTGCCTTCAGCATCGCAATTATGTCTTGCGTTGCCGGTGGCTGCGCGTCGCTATGCCAACATCACCGCTGGCCTAAGCCGACGCAAGTTAGCGCTGATCCAGATATCATCGATCAAGCGCTCTCGCCGAAGTGCTTCATTCGACCTGAAAGCGTCGAACTCTCCCGAGCCGAGGTGGCTTACGCTTTGGCCGAACTGGCAAGCGAGTGCGAAGACGACCGATGCGTTGACCATTACTTTGAATCGGCCTCTTTTGCTTGGCAAGACCTCCAATCGCAGATTCGATGGAGAGGTACTTTTGAGGGAAGAGCAGCCGAAATATATAACTCGTCTCTGAATGCACTGGTGATCGAAGGACAGCGGCACCAACGATTCGACCCAACGTGCGGCCTTCGTATTAGATACATAGATGGCTGGAGCGTAATCCCTTGTACCTATCATGGATTTTACCAAAGCCCTAAAGAATTCAATTCTCTTGTCCCTGTTGGTAAGTATTCGGCGAAGGATCTCGAAAACGTTTATCGCCAGAAAGGTCTAGGCGTTCCAACCGTTGTAATGAGGACAGAGACCGTAAGCGGACCATTTCAACGTACGCGCGGAGCATTTGTAGCAACACTCCTTCTCAATTCTTCATCCGAAGAAGACACAACCACTTCGGTTCACCCCTTTGTTTTAGAACTTCATAACCCAATCGAAGCGTCTACGATCCTGGTTGAAGACAAAGTAGTTCCCATCGCAGTTGACAAATCTGCTGCGGTTGCGCGAGTCCTAGCGACGACTCAACGAAGATACTTTGAATCATTCATCCGACCGGGGGCGGCAAATCCGCAGGAGGATGGACTGTTCATGATCGAGCCTTATCAGCCAGGTAAGATTCCGGTCGTGTTTATTCATGGCTTGCTTTCAGATCGCCTGACGTGGGCGAATATGATTAATGAGCTTAAAGCTTGTCCATTTGCAAATGAAAACTTTCAACTATGGGGATTTCAATATCCGACAGGTGAACCATTTCTCCAAAGCGCTGCGACTCTTCGAAGACAAATAGCTCACTTGGGTCATTTAGTTGATCCCGACGGAGTTGATCTAGCCCTGCAAAACATTGTGTTGGTGGGACACAGCATGGGAGGTTTGGTAAGTAAGCTATTGATCGCCGATAGTGAAAATGCACTTTGGAACGCCATTTCCAAGTGCCCGTTTGAGAGCGTAGTCATGGATTCGTTTACACGGGAACAGTTCCGTCAAGCAGTCTTCTTCGAACGCTCGCCAATGGTTTCAAGAGTTATCTTCATCGGCACGCCCCATCGCGGTTCGGTTATCGCTCAGCGTTCGATTGGCCGTTTGGGCTCTTTTCTCGTAGAGCAACCCACCGACCTAAAACTTTCGCACAGAAAACTCCTTTGCGATAACCCAGGCGTATTCTCGCAAGAGTTCTCGAACCGCACACCGACAAGCATTGATATCCTTGAACCTAGCAGTCCGTTGCTTCTAGCGATTGATTCGCTCCCTGTCGATCCGAGCATTCGTATGCACTCCATTATCGGGCATGGTCGCTGGATGCCGGGAAGCGGCGACTCTGACGGTGTCGTGCCTGTATCGAGTGCAAGAAAATACGGTGTGGACAGCGAAAGACTTGTGCACGACAAACACACCGATTTACCGGCAGACCCGATGACTATCGAAGAAGTTTTTTCGATTCTGCGCGAGCACTGGAAGGCAACCTCGATTGCTCCGGTCGGACTAACGGACTAAGACGAGAAATTACTAACTGCTTTTTCAGCAGCTTACTTCTTCAGATGCTCAAGCAAATCGCCAATGCGCCGATGCGATTCTAATGGGTGGCGGAGCGTCTTTTTTACATGGATTTTGTAGGTGTTTTTCCTGCCTACCTTAAACACTTCCATGAAGCCGAACTCCACCAATTCAGAGACAATCTTCTGGACCATTCTTTCTGTAATACCAACCAATGCAGCGACTTCACGAGTAGTCGAATCGGGAGCACGATAAAGACATAGAAGCACATGGGTGTGATTGGTTAAAAACGTCCACGCACCACCAGAGACGGCGATGTTCTTCGCATTTTCAGCTACGACCGATGGAGGGGGCGACTTTTTGTTGGCAGTCATAGGTGACACTCTTGCAGGCAGGTAGAAACAACGATAGCATATACACGAATTAAATTTCGTGTATTTGTATTCGCAAAACAAAAGACGTGTTATTCTATGTTCGATATCCTGAAGATCAACCTGTGTTCTCCATTAACCTTGGCATTTGCTCTTGGGGTCTTTGCGAGAATAGTCAAAAGCGAACTATCGCTACCGCGTGACCTTTATACCTCTCTCTCGATCTATTTGTTGTTCGCTCTAGGATTAAAGGGCGGCGTCGAGCTTTCACACAGTTCGCTCTCGGAGTTCTCAGGTCCGGCTTTTGTCACCATTGTGTTGGGGATTATAACTCCAGTCACGTCCTACTTGGTGCTACGAAAACTAGGTCGATTTAGCATTGCCGATGCGGCTGGCATTGCCGCTCACTATGGCTCGGTTTCGGCTGTCACGTTTATTGCAGCGCAGCAGTTTGTTACGTCGGCAGGTTCGCCTGCGGAGGGATTCATGCCTACGCTGCTAACCCTTCTGGAAATACCAGGAATTCAGATAGCTTTGGCCATTGGTGCCTTTCAAATGGCTAGAAGCAAAGCCAAGTCGCCAACAGTCAGTAAGGCTGATGGCAGCCTGGAACCGGTGGTTAGCGTCACCGTTTCAGGCAGGAAAACGCGTGAATTGATGCACGAGCTTTTGACATCACGATCGATGATTCTTCTTGTAGGCGGGCTAGTAATTGGTGCTTCAGTAGGCGACTCGGGATGGGCGATGGTTCAGCCAGTTTTCGAGGGGCTCTTTAAGGGACTACTGACGATCTTTCTACTGGAGATGGGATTGGCTGCGGGATCGCGTTTGGGAGACTTGCGTCATGCGGGCCTATTCCTACTTGGCTTCGGAATCATCATGCCAATTTTTCACGGTACACTTGGTGCTTACCTTGGATCACTCGCCGGTCTCTCCGTTGGTGGTTGCACGGTGTTGGGAACAATGGCTGCAAGCGCATCCTACATAGCCGCACCACCGGCAGTTCGAATGACATTGCCGGAAGCCAATCCAACATTTTACCTCACAGCCGCCTTGGCGATTACATTTCCGTTCAATCTAATATTTGGCATACCTATTTACTTCGCTATTTCCAAAGCCTTTTGCTCTTAATGCCATCCTCCGCCAGACCAAGGAAGTTCGCCCGTGAAGACAACGCCACTTTGTTTGATAACCATCATCGCAGAAGCGATCTTGAAGGAACGAATCATCAGTGTAATTCGCGACTCAGGAAGTCACGGACATACCATCACAGATGCTCAAGGAGAAGGCAGTCGACAACGACGCGTCGGTGAGATATTTGGTGAGAACTTTCGAATGGAGACAATCGTTTCCCAAGAAGTCGCGGATCGCATTCTACACGTTCTATCGACCGACTACTTTGATCGTTATGCCGTAATAGCTTATCTTTCAACCGTCAATGTGATTCGCGGCGAAAAGTATGTTTAGAACAACTTTCATCGGAACCCCACTTGCTTCACGCATCAGATAGAATGCGTTCTCCGGTAATTCGCATATGCCGAAGTCCTACCGATCAAACCTACCTCCCACCTACTAGGAAGCATCATGCCTCAACGAACAAATTTGTCTCGCCGTTTCTTTCGTTTGTGGATAACGACTTCAGCTTGCTTATCCTTGATAAGCTGTTTTGAAGTTACCGCTTCGAAGTGTGTAGCGGCAGATGATGTTCCAACAATACGTGTTGGCGTCATTGGCTTGGACACTTCTCACTCGGCAGCCTTTACGAAAGAGCTGAACAAAAGCGAAGCCACCGATGTAGGGCCGCGATTGCGAGTTGTTGCCGCCTATCCTTTTGGCAGCCGTGATATCGAATCAAGTGCATCGCGAATCCCGTCAATCACAGCAGAAATGAAAGCTCTGGATGTCGAGATCGTGGACTCGGTTGCTGACCTTCTCAAACGGGTCGATTGCGTTCTACTGGAGACGAACGATGGCAAGCTACATCTACAACAAGCCCTCGAAGTTTTTGCTTCCAAGAAGCCTGTATTCATCGACAAGCCAGTTGCTGCGTCCTTGACTGATGTGTTAGCTATTTTCCAAGCCGCCAAAGATTCAGGGACTCCAATGTTCAGTAGCTCATCCCTTCGCTACGGTGGGAATGTCCAAGCCATTCGCAATGGTCTTGTAGGAAAAGTCCTTGGATGCGATGCCTTCAGCCCGTGTGCACTCGAACCTAGTCATAGCGATCTTTACTGGTACGGAATACATGGTGTTGAATCTCTTTTTACATGCATGGGGCCAGGATGCGAAAGCGTTACTCGGGTTTCCACAGAAAACTTTGACGTCGTCACCGGTAAATGGTCTGATGGTCGCATAGGAACCTTTCGTGGAATTCGTTCTGGAGCGAGTGGATACGGAGGAACTGCGTTCGGCGATAAGGGGATCGTCGCATTAGAAAAATTCCAGGGCTACAAGCCGCTGGTACTTGTGATTTCCGAGTTCTTTCGGACGAAGCAACCGCCGGTTTCCGCCGAAGAAACAATCGAAATCTATGCCTTTATGGAAGCGGCTGCCGAAAGCAAAAGACAAGGCGGAATTCCAGTTTCACTCGAATCGGTAAGAGCCAAATCCCAGAAGACTGCGAATTAACGTTCGATGAAGAATTGCTAGATAACAAGCGGCAATCAGGCCATCGAGGATTTGAAGCTAGAATGTTGTCTTGTTCGCGTATAAACTAAGGAGGACCTTTCCAACCTTCTCAGCCAAACTTTCGCAACGGACATCTGGCATTCATGATGAATTTTAGGCATGTACGGTTGCTTTCGAATCTGGGCAATTTCTTAGCAGTTGCCTTGATTGCATGTTCATTAGGCAATTTCTTCCTTTTGACATCGAAAGTTCAAGGCCAGGGTGGCAATTTGGTCACCGAAGCAGTTGTGGTACCCCAAGCAGTTCTGGTCCCCGAAAATCCAGACACTAAACCAAACATAACACGAAACGTAACACCAAATAGCAAACCAGACGGAAAGCCACCATCACCTGCCGATGGCACGAAACCTTCGGATGGAACGAAACCTGCCGATGGAACGAAACCTACTGATGGAACGCCGCCGACTTCCGATTTAGTGAAGCGGCCGCTATCGCCTCCCGAACCACCTAATAAACGGGAACTTGATATTCGTCCAGATCAAGACGGAATGGTTCAGTTTCAATTCCGAAACCAAGCTTGGCCAGACGTATTAAAGTGGCTCGCGGAGACATCGCAAATGTCTTTGGATTGGCAAGAGCTACCCAGCGACTACATCAATCTCTCAACGCAGCGTCCATACTCGATTGTCGAAACGCGTGACCTCTTCAATCGCCACCTTCTTGCTCGTGGATTTACCTTGCTTGAAATCGATGGCATGCTTCAAGTGGGAAAAACCGACAAAATCAATTCGGCCTTGGTTCCTAAAGTATTGCCTGAAGAGCTTGATGCATTACCTCCACATCGATTTGTCCGTTGTTCATTTCCACTCGACACATTATTGGTGGAAGAGATTGTTGAAGAATTCAAGTCTCTTCTTAGCACAAACGGAAAGCTTATTCCGTTGCATTCGACCAATCGACTCGAAGCAATGGACGCGGCTGGTAACCTTCAAGAAATCAAAAGAGTCCTCATTGATGAGCAATCGGAGGATGTTCGGCAACAACTTGCAAGAGAGTTTTTGCTTGAGCATGTCCGTTCCGATGAAGTAAAAATCCAACTTGAGGGCTTTCTCGGCATCGCAAAACAAGCGGCTCCCGCGACCTCGAACAATCGACAAATGGAAGCCATGCAACAGCAAATGATGCAGCAGCAGCAACAACAAATGATGCAGCAACAAATGCAAAATGCAGGCAAAGTACAAGGGCAGGGTGGGAACTCCAAAAAACGAGAAACCGACATCTACTTGGTTTCTAATCCGCGACAAAACAGCATCATCGTTCATGCACCTCCGAATAAAATGGCGATCGTCGCCTCCTTCATTCAACGGATCGACGTTCCCAATGAAGGAGCTAACAGCTTCAGGCAACTCGAACAACGATTGAAAGTGTATCGACTTGCTTCTTTGTCTCCGAAACAGCTAGTCGCATCACTGATAGCCATGGATGCACTGGAGCCCACGACGCGACTCGAAGTCGACGAAGAAAACAATGCGATCATCGCGCATGCTTCGTTGGCTGACCAGTATGCGATTCAACAGGTGATCGATCGACTTGACGGGTCCGCTCGAAC
>JANODQ010000648.1:0-3326 GCA_031412775.1 Pirellulaceae bacterium
TTAGCAACATGGGATCGGAAAACAGAAGTCTTCGTTCGGAGCCAACACTCAAAACATTCGTATGGCTTCTTCAGCTTCGATGGGTTGCGGTGGTTGGGCAACTGCTTGCGATTGGCATTGCATATGCCTTGTTGTATATCCCGTTACCACTGATCCCCTTACTGAGCCTTGTTGCATTCACAGCATTAACAAACCTTTTGATCTATTTCTCGCTTCGTCGATACCACACTCATTTTTTGTGCGGTGATCATGAAGTCCCCGAAGATTTGAATCCCAGCTCGAGCATCTCTCTGAAATCGAGTCCATGGGATTCAATTCATATTCGTAGTTATTGGCTCGGCCTGTTGCTGTTGATTGATGTGATGACTTTGACCGGGTTACTTTATTACTCCGGGGGCGCGGTGAATCCGTTTGCTTGCTTCTATCTTGCGAACATCGTCGTCGGTGGGTTGGTCTTGCCTGCGGCATGGACGTGGATGCTCGCGGTGGCAAGTATTTTGGGAACGATTTTTCTGCTGACCTTTGCAGAATCGCTTCCTGAATTGGGGATCGCTTTTGCAGAAGGAGCCGGGCTATTTTCAATACCCAAGCAGGGCGCGTTGATAGCGTTGACTACCTGTTGCGGGGTGGTGACTTACTTCATGACGATCTTGGTTAAGGAATTACGCTCGCGTGAAAACAGGGTTGCCGAAGTAGAGGCTCAAGCCGAGCGTGCTCAACGTGTCGAGGCATTGGCAACACTTGCTGCTGGAGCAGGTCACGAGCTTGCGTCGCCGCTTTCTACGATTGCTGTGGTCACCAAAGAGCTGGCTCGTAAGCTCGATCGAATACAAATTGACCCAAATGTTCGTCGCGATGTTGACCTGATTCGAAGCGAACTCGATCGCTGTCGCGAAGTGCTTCAACGGATGAAAAGTGGAGCCGGAGAAGCGGCCGCTGAAGTGATGAATCAAGTCGGTGTAGAGGAGATCGTCAAAACAATCTTAGAACCAATCCGTAAGCCCGATCGAGTTGAGGTCGTAATCGATCCAACGATTCGTTCGCAATCGGTTCAACTTCCGCTTCAAGCAGTTTCGCAAGCGATCCGTAACCTTGTCCAAAATGCGCTCGATGCCTCGCCGGAACCAAGTCGCGTCGCCATACATATTCAGCAGCAAAATTCCGACTGGCAAATACTCATCATCGATCAGGGGACTGGGATGAGCGAAGACGTTCTACGCCGCATCGGTCAGCCTTTCTACACGACTAAAGAAGTCGGGCAAGGTATGGGACTGGGCGTTTTCCTCACTCGCAATGTCATTGCCGGTTTAGGCGGAACAGTTGAATTCGATTCAACGCTCGGCAAAGGAACGACTGCTCAAGTCACGTTCCCGCAAAAACGATCATCGCTCAGAAGCGATCTTAAGGTGTGATCTCAACGATGATTGGCATCGAGTAGATTTCGATGTCGTTTATCTTTCCGACAGCTTGCAGTCTTACCGGGCCGCGTCCAAGCTTTTCCATCGGTATCTGAACACTTGACTGGCCCGGTTCGAGTGTTGCTACGACTTCCCAGTCATGGCGAATGGAAATCGCGACTCCTGAAAGTTTCGTTGACGCAGAGACCGATAGCGGCTGTTCATTAGTGCGTCTCCAAGAAAGAGGCGCATCAAATACGATTTGTTGATCTGAAGTGCCGTTAACGATTTGAACCGCTTTCTCCCATCGCTCTGATTGACGCGAGTCGCTGGAGGCAATGAACCGGAACTCATGAACTCCAGGTGGCGTTCGCGGATCATTCAGATAGACCGATCCGCTCGCCGAGCCTCTGCCACGAATCACACCGTTCAACAAAACTGTCATCGCGTTCGGTTTGAGCGTTTCTGCTTCCTTCGATGCCTTGAATCCAATGCGACCTAGAGATCGTAGCGATTGTCCTTCGACGATACCTATCAACTCAAACTTGGGTGGCTTCACAAAAGGTTGACAAAGAGGATCTCCCACGATTAACAGTTGATAGGGCCCCAGGACTGCTAAGTAGAATGCTTCCGCGCAAGTCAGTCCCGTTGCGTAGCTTGCATGAATCGTCGGGTGTGGAAACTTCGCTTGAATCGAGTATGGTTCGGTCACAGCACCGCTCGCTGCAGCAGCTCCATGTCGCAAAAACTCAGTGAGCTTAGTTTGGTTTCCTGTATCCATCTCACCGCCGAGACTCGTGAGATTGTCTCCAATGGCACCGGGAACAAAAGTCGACTGGGACGATGCCCATCCAAAGAACGGCGTTCCCATCGTAATTCCTAAAACGTCCTGACGAGACATCGGCATCACATCGGGAATGATTTCACCGTTTCTTCCTAGTGCTTTCAGTTGATCGATCGCCAACTGAAACCCGGGTTTGCGACATGTTGTTCTGACATCGTCCGTACTGGTAATAAAAAAGGTACCAGAAGGTTGAGTGTGATCGGCTGAGATTGAAGTCTTTAGCTGCGCCAGTGCTTCTGCTTCCGTATTACCGAATTCAGTGCATACGGCTAGCACCATCGACATCATGTATGAAAGCCCGCGTTTTGGATCTAATGATGGAACTCCATTCTGCGAATAGAATTTTCGAGCATCAAATCCAACGGCTGGTGTCCAAAGGAAGGAGTCTTCTTCAGTACTTCGAACGAGAGCCTGAAAACGTTTCTCGCTACGAAGCGATTGAAACTGAGGATTGTTTCGGATGTGTTCAGCAAAGCTCCAGCCTCCCTCAATCGCTTTTTGAAGTCGATCCATGGCTTTGATTGATTCACCGGCGTTGGCCCAGTTTTCAGCAGCGACGTACGCGGCTGGAAATTGATGTGGGTGTAGCTCAAAGAACTTATCGAAGACTTTTGCAACTCCGATGAAGTCCTTCTCGTTTTTGAATCTTACTGCCTCCTTTAGCAATTCGACTTCTGCTTCCGAAGAAGCATTAAACGAAAGAAGTGCCTCGCCAGGTCGTTGGGCGTAAAAGTTGTTGAACAGTGCAAGGGCCTGATCTATTTGCTTGGCAAGCACCAAACGGTAGAGGTAGGTAAGACCATTGATCGAGGCGATCGGAGTGAGATAGTGAGGTCTAGCGGGATCTGGAGTGAGCTCAGCCGTGAGATCAACTGCATTTGGAAAATCTGAAGAATAAGCGATCCCTTGAATATGCGCACCCAGTCGTCGCAGTTCGACTTCTTGCAAAACGGGCTTGAGAATCTTCTCACGAAAGACTTCGATGCCAATCAAGTTTTGTGCCGGCACATCGTTCAAGACAATAATGTTAACGGCCGGAATATTGCGCCATTGTGAGTAGTAGTTTGCAATCGTCCGCGATCGTT
>JANODQ010000649.1:0-1706 GCA_031412775.1 Pirellulaceae bacterium
ATCTCCTGGAAAGCGATCCCGGTGCATGTAGAGCTCAAGCCTATGACCTGATCATCAACGGTTACGAGGCTGGCGGCGGAACCATTCGAATTCACGATAGCACCATCCAACAGCAGGTCTTCAGCCTTTTGGGAATCACGCCGGATATCGCCAAGGACCGCTTCGGATTCTTGTTAGATGCCTTGCAGTACGGAGCACCTCCTCACGGTGGAATCGCACTTGGTGTCGACCGGGTTGTGATGCTCTTCTCGGGACTGGACAACATCCGAGACGTAATCGCATTCCCCAAGACACAACGCGCGATCGACATGATGACTGAAGCACCAGGCACAGTCGAAACCAAACAGCTCCGCGAACTGCATATTCAATTGAGTCATCCGCCCGAAGTCAAAGCTTAGAACTCGAAAGTCTAAAACTCGGACCTATATTTCATCAGCCCAACCAATCTCCTTCACCGAAACATTCGAGAAGTGACAAGTACGAATGCTCATCAAATCCATAGCGTTTGCGATCTGTATTTCAATTTGCTTTGAATCTCCGCTTAGCAAGTATGAGACGCTTGCAGCCAAATGGGAACCGGAGATCGTCAAGCTAGAGCAGCGCGATCAATCGGAAGTCGCTGATGCTGATGACATTCTGTTTCTTGGAAGTTCGAGTATTCGATTATGGAAGGAAATCGCTCAAGACATGGCACCGTGGGCGGTTGTCAGCCGGGGCTTTGGCGGAGCCAAGTACAGCGACCTAGCGATCTACGTAAATCGGATTGTCGCATCACATCACCCACAAGCAGTTGTCATTTATGTCGGTAACGATATTACTGGTAAGTCATCCGATAAAACGCCCGAAGAAATTGTTCTGCTAGTCGATCACATCACAACAACCATCCAGACTAAGTTACCCAACGTGGATATCTTCTTTATCGGAATCACTCCGACTCCAGTTCGTTGGCAAGCCTGGCCAGAAACAAGTGCCGCGAACGTCGCAATAGCTGAGTACTGTAAACTCAAAACGACAACTCATTTTATTGCAACAGCGAAAGATTATTTGAACGAGCAAGGTATGCCTCGTGAAGAGCTTTTTCTTAAGGATCGTCTTCACCAAAACACCGATGGATATGCGATTTGGAATAAGATCATTAAGCGCGAGTTAGAAAGCGTACTTACTAACAAGCGAAAATGAACGTGATTCGAATCGAAGTCCCGTTATCTGTGGACGATATAGATGTCTCTGATTATCTACGATCCAATTGGGCACTGTACCGAGACGCACTCAACGGCAGGTCAAAAGACCACGACCCACGGTCCGAAGTCGACACCATTCGAATTACCGAAGTAAAAGTAGATTCCCATCATGCGATCATCGGCTACGAAGTCGACTTTTGTATTCGGCATGGTTGCCAAGACCGAGTCGATTCCGACACCTATCGTCGACAAGTCACCGCGAGTCGCGATGGCCGCTCCTTCGTCTTTCAAAGCGATTCACCCGCAGAATCGCGATCAACCGACGAGGAATTTTAAGCAATCGGCCTTTCGCCTTTTGAATTTCCAGAATAATAGTCACCAAGACATCCCATCAAAACGCCCCTGTTGTATGCTAGTAGCGGTAGTTCTCTTGTAGTGCGAACCAGCATTACCGTAGGCTGGGACCATTGTCCCGTCCGGTTGATCATCAAGTTGCCAGTCCGGGTCAATGGTCCCAAACTACAG